>CADBPM010000032.1 GCA_902796595.1 uncultured Lachnospiraceae bacterium
ATCACAGGCAGCATAAGCTATTTTTTAAAGTGCAGCACTTATTAATCAAGGCTTAGAAGCCTTTTTTGCTGTGGGAAGTATGAGTATTAAAAATATTTCATCTTTATATAGCAACCTTCTCTTGCTTGTGGTATCATAGAGAAAAATGAAGTAAAGTGAGGTTTTCTATGAGTTTTGAACTAACGGCGTCCATGATGTGCGCAGATTATAAAAATCTTGAGCATGAAGTACGTGAACTTGAAGAAGGTGGAATAGATTCTTTTCATATCGATATAATGGATGGACGTTATGTCCATAATTTTGCTATGTCTTTAAATGATATGGCATGTATTGCAAGTCTTACTAAAAAACCTTTGGATGTCCATCTTATGGTAGAGCATCCCAATAATACGATCGATCTTTTCATTAGAGCCCTTAGACCTGGCGATACTGTATATATCCATCCGGAGGCAGAGTATCATCCTGCTGCCACTTTGCAGCAGATAATAAATGCAGGAATGATTCCGGGTATAGCCATAAATCCTGGAACCAGCGTTGAAACTGTATATGAAATGCTTAAGATAGTTGATAAAGTTCTTGTAATGGGTGTTAATCCGGGAAATGCCGGACAGATGTTTTTACCTTATGTTGGAGAGAAGATTGACAAGCTTCTTGATATGCGCAAAAATTTCAACCTGCAGATAATATGGGATGGAGCCTGCGGCGCTGATAAGATACAGACTTATGCACCAAGAGGTGTAGAGGGATTTGTCCTTGGAACGACGCTTCTTTTTGGCAAGGGCAGGCCTTATGGCGAAATATTGCGTGATATTCGCAATCTGAACATTTGATTAAGTGTGGAGGCTTCTTTGAATACAGCAATAATTTTATCCGGCGGTATAGGCTCGAGAGTAAAGGGAATCGATACGCCGAAGCAGTATGTCAGGGTTTTGGGAAGGCCCGTCATTTATTATGTGCTTTGTACTGTACTTACTTGCAGTCAGGTTGAAATGTGCCTTGTGGTTGCAGCAAAAGAGTACCATGACTTGATAAGAGAACAGTGCGAGGATATTGTTTCACAATATAATAAGGGAGAGATTAAACTGGAGTTTGCCCTTCCTGGAGAAAGCAGGCAGCTTTCTATTTTAAACGGACTAAATGTGCTTGAAGGCAAAATTTCGGATGACAGTATTGTTGCAGTGATCGATGCTGCAAGGCCAAACATGACTGGCAGGCAGCTTTCCGAGTGCTTTGACGCATCAAAAGCTTGCGATGGTGTTTTGCCTGTGCTTCCTATGAAGGACACAATATATATGTCTGAGGATGAAGGGCATATAACAGGACTCTTAGACCGAAGGAAGCTTTTTGCCGGACAGGCACCGGAATGTTTCAGATTTAAAAAATATCTGGATGCTAATAAGGCGTTGCTTCCCGACAGGATACTTTCCATAAATGGAAGCAGTGAGCCTGCAGTCCTTGCGGGGATGAAGATAAAAATGATCTCCGGTGATGAGAAAAATTATAAAATAACTACGATTGAAGATCTGGAAAGGTTCAAAGAAGAATGTACGCAGAATCAATGAGTACAAGCATGAAAGCTTATGTTTTGCATGGAATAAATGATCTTAGGCTTGAGGAGAGGGCAGTTCCTGCACTTACAGCCGGAACCGCTCTTGTCCGTGTAAAAGCGGCCGGTATATGCGGGTCAGATATTCCAAGAGTATATAAAACAGGAACATATCATTTTCCTACAATTCCCGGTCATGAGTTTTCGGGAGAAGTGGTTTCTGTCTATGATAAATCGGATTTAGAGGCGGCAAAGTGGGTTGGAAAGCGAGTAGGAATATTTCCGCTTATACCATGTAAGAAATGTGATCCATGTAAAAATAAGCTTTTTGAAATGTGCAAAAGCTATTCTTATCTTGGTTCGAGAGAAGATGGCGGTTTTGCGGAATGTGTCAGGGTGCCGTTATGGAATCTGATCGAACTTCCGGATAATGTTTCATATAAACAGGCTGCGATGATGGAGCCTATGGCAGTGGCAGTACATTCGATAAGACAGACATTGGGAAAAGATTGTATTATTTCTGATACCTTATCAGAAAAAGAAAAGAATCAGGTTGTTGCAGTTTACGGACTTGGTACAATCGGACTTATGATCGTTATGTTTTTGTGGAAGATGGGCTATCGCAACATTATCGGAATCGGAAACAAGGACTTTCAAAAAGATTCATTTATGAATCTTACAGATGGTAAAGGAATATTTGTAGATAGCCGTGTAAAAAGCATAGGCAAATATATATATGAGATAACTGATGCTGGAGCGGATGTCTTTTTTGAGTGTGTAGGTAGAAATGGCGAGGCTGTTGGTGCGGCCCTTGATTCAATAAACTGTGGCGGCAGACTGCAGCTTGTTGGAAATCCGGGAGAAGACATTACTGTGGCAAGAGATTCATGGTGGAGGATCCTTAGGAGGCAGCTTACAGTTACGGGAACATGGAATTCATCATATACACATGAACTTACAGATGACTGGCACTATGTACTGTCTGCTCTGGCTGATGAGAGCATTCATCCGGAAAAGTTGATAACGCATGTATTTGATATGAATGACCTTCATAAAGGATTCGAACTGATGCGGGATAAGACAGAACCTTATGTAAAAGTTATGGGACTTATGTCTTGAATTGATATTCTGCGGAAAGTGGTGTATAATATCTCATTTTCGACACTTTAAGAAAAGTATAGAGGCATTAACCCATTGATTTTATAGGGTTTCTGCCTCTTTTTTGTTGTGTAAAA
>CADBPM010000033.1 GCA_902796595.1 uncultured Lachnospiraceae bacterium
AGACATCGTAAAACGAAAAGAGGGGGGCGCTTCGCGCCCCCCTCAATAAAAATTAAACCATCCCTTGACTTAACATAGCATCCGAAACTTTTTCAAAGCCTGCGATATTGGCACCGGTAACGAAATCACCTGCATGGCCGTATCTTTCTGCGGCATCGGAAACGTTCTTATAAATGTTTACCATGATATCATGAAGCTTGCTGTCAACTTCTTCAAATGTCCATGAAAGTCTCTCTGAGTTCTGCGACATTTCAAGAGCAGAAACAGCAACACCACCTGCATTTGCAGCCTTTGCAGGCATGAAGAGGAATCCGGACTTAACTCTTGCCTCCTCATATGTATCGATAGCAGACTCGGTAGAAGGCATATTTGCACCTTCAGCTACACACCAGCATCCGTTAGCGATAAGCTTCTTTGCATCATCACCATCAATCTCGTTCTGAGTAGCACATGGAAGAGCGATATCGCACTTCTCGCCCCAAGGCTTCTCACCATCATGATATACAGAACCAGGAACACGCTTTGCATATTCGCTGATTCTTCCTCTTTCAACCTGCTTAATCTGGCAGAGTACATCAAAATTGATTCCGTTAGGATCATAAACATATCCGTTTGAATCTGATGCTGTAACACACTTTGCACCAAGCTCTGCAGCCTTCTTTATAGCATACTGGGCAACGTTGCCTGCACCTGATACAACAACAGTCTTACCCTTAAGCTCCTTGCCTGCGCCCTTCAACATTTCATCTGTCATATAAACAAGACCGAATCCTGTAGCTTCAGGTCTTGCAAGTGAACCGCCGTAAGCAAGTCCCTTACCTGTAAGAACACCTTCGTAAAGATTTGTGATTCTCTTATACTGACCATAAAGGAAACCAATCTCACGACCGCCAACGCCGATATCACCGGCAGGAACATCTTCATCCTTACCGATATACTTGAAAAGCTCTGTCATGAAGCTCTGGCAGAAACGCATAACTTCTGCATCACTCTTGCCATGTGGGTCGAAATCTGAACCGCCCTTGCCGCCACCGATAGGAAGTCCTGTAAGAGAATTCTTAAGAATCTGCTCCATACCGAGGAACTTAAGGATGGACTGGTTTACAGAAGGATGGAAACGAAGACCGCCCTTGTAAGGTCCTATTGCAGAATTAAACTGTACTCTGTAGCCAAGGTTGATATGATTAACCCCCTTGTCGTCCGTCCAAGGTACTCTGAAAGTAACGATTCTCTCAGGCTCTACAAATCTTTCAAGAAGAGCATTCTTTCTGTAAAGCTCTTCATTCTTTTCAACGATAGGATTTAATGATTCAAGTATTCTTTTTGCTGCTTCAAGAAATTCAGGTTCGTTTGGGTGTTTCTTTTCAAGATTCTGATAAACTTCTTCAACGTAAGACATATTTATCCCCCTTTAATAGATGGCTGCCTGCACACTGATGTCTTTGATTGACAATATATTCAGGCTATTTGTATTTTTGTATACAATGATTATAACATCACCTTTTTTCCTTAACAATACCATTGTAGGAATAGTAAGTATAACTCTCAGATATAGATACCTGCTAAATCAATATAAAAACATTTCAACCTTTCTTCAAAATTCTAAATTTTCTTATTTAAAAACGAACCAAAATCTGTTATCATAGTCTTTATGTGCAAAAAGTTTCAACCACAAAGGAGGTATAACTTTTGTTAAAAACAATAGCGGTTATTCTGTTCATTCTCATGTATGTACTAATGGTCGTTCTTCCGGCAAAAAGAAGGCCACTCGTCGCATGTGGAACAGCTGTTATTTTCCTATGTTTAGGAATTCTCCCGATAGGAAGGCTTTTGGGCGTAATAGACTGGAATATCCTCATGATGATCTTCGGTACAGTTGTCATTGTTGACTATTTTATCCAGTCAAAAATGCCAAACCTTATCGCGGATCACATTTTAAATTTTGCTCCTAATGTCATGTGGGTAACAATCCTCATGTCCTTATTTGCGGGTATAGTATCCGCCTTTATTGATAATGTTGCAACTGTTTACATGATTGCTCCTGTAGGACTTGCAATCTGTAAAAAGATAAAAAAATCACCGGTTCCTATGATCATCTCAATTGCAGTTTCCTCCAACCTGCAGGGAGCAGCTACTCTGGTCGGCGACACCACCTCTATCATGCTTGCTGGTGCGGCAGGAATGGATTTCAACGACTTCTTTGTATTTCAGGGAAGAGCCGGTGTATTCTGGGCTGTTGAGCTTGGTGCACTCTGTACAGTACCTATCATGATGGTTCTTTTCCGCAAGGACACCCAGAAAGTTTCTTCAGATGAAAGGACTGTTGTTACAGACTATGTACCGACAATTGCTATGCTCGGTCATATTATTTTCCTCATCGCCGCTTCCTTTATTCCTAATAAGCCAGAAGTGACAAACGGTATCATCTGCCTTGTCTGGGGTATTGTCTGCATCGTCTGGGAATATTTAAAAACAAAAGACAAAGATACCATGATCGAAAATATAAAGAACGTAGATTATGCAACAATCTTCCTTCTTGCCGGCCTTTTTGCTGTTATCGGCGGTATCACAGAACAGGGTATCATCACAGATATTTCAACCTTTATTTCAAATGCAGGTGGAAATAATATTTTCCTGCTTTACACTATAATCGTATGGGGTTCTGTACTTATCTCCGCCTTTATAGATAATATTCCTTATGTTGCCACCATGCTCCCTGTAATAGGAAGTGTTGCCCTAACAATGCACGTAGACCCATGTCTCCTTTACTACGGCCTGCTTGTCGGAGCAACTTTAGGCGGCAATATCACTCCTATCGGAGCTTCCGCAAATATCGCAGGAATCGGTCTTCTCCGTAAGGAAGGGCACGAGGTTTCCTTTGGAGATTTTATGAAGATAGGTCTTCCATTCACACTAGCAGCAGTTTTAGCCGGATACCTCTTCATCTGGTTTGTATGGAAATAATCTTAAGGACTTCCTTCAATGTAAAAGGGTGCCACAAAAATGTGGCACCCTTTTTTATACCATCGAAATATTTTCAAAAGAAATTCCCTTGCAGTGTTCCAATGAAATGGTCTGCTCTTTCCTGTCTTCTATCTGGACATCCTTGAATTTTATGTTTCTTATCTCATAACCCGCTTCATCAAAACCATGAAGTTCAACAGCCGGACACTCCTTTATCCCGCCGCCCTCAAAAGCATGCTGGTCAGTATACCTCCCCTGTATATATACCCTGTTAAAAAAACAGTTTTCAAAAACAGGAGGATGCTCGGCTCCATCTCCATCATCATTGTAGCCTACCGTGTGCATTAAAATGTGCGAAGTCTTACAGTCTGTAAATTCTATATTTCTTACATAAGCACCGCGCTTTTTAGTACCCTTTATTTCAAGCCCGCACCATGAGTCCATTAAATCGCAATCCCATATTTTTACATCATCAACGCCACCGCTCATTTCAGAACCAATGCAAATTCCATGTCCCATTTCAGATACACAGTCAAATACCCTGATATGTTCAGTAGGTCGCCCTATAATATTTCCCTCAGGATTTTTACCTGATTTTATGGCAACGCCATCGTCACCGGTATTAAATACAGCCGCAAAAAGCACACATTCAGAAGACGAATCCGGATCCCAGCCGTCCCCGTTCCATACCCCGTATGAATTTATCCTCACATGGTCTGTCACGATATTTTTACAATAAATCATGTGAACATTCCAGCAGGCTCCATCGCAAAGAATGACTCCGCTTATCCTTACATTTTCACAATTACTTAAATTTATAAGCCTTGGTCTGACCCTTCCCTGTATCGTATGGTCGGTTTCATATTCCTTTATCTTGTCGCCAAGTAAGGCAAGGTAGTCCTTCCTTTTTTCAGTCTCATCTTCTATTATCGCAAGCCCCAGTTTCTGCCCGCCTGACCTTATCTCCCCCTTTCCTCTTATAAGGATATTTCTGCAAACAGCCCCCTTGTCATGGTCAAGCTCACCAGCATTTAAAAGGGATGAATAGCACATCATTTCATAGCCTTCAAATCTGCTTTTTATTTTTGGTTCATAGTCATGAAAATTTGCACTACCATGCAGAATAGCCCCCTCTTCAAGAAAAATTTCCATATCAGAGTGCAGCCTTAAGGCTCCCGTCATGTAGTCACCAGCTGGAAAATAAATCTGCCAATCTTTTTTGCAATCATCAAAAGCCTGTTGAATTACCACAGTATTCATGGTTTTCCCGTCACCAATGGCATTATACGGTGGCTTTGTAATATCAATTCTCTTCTTTGATGGAGCAGTCCTAAGCACAAATTTACCACTTTCAAGTTCATTTTCACCTGCAAGCAAAGCCCTTACTTTAACCGTATGTTCCGTATCAGGAAGCAAGTCTGTTTTTGTAAAATGCGTCTTTGAAACAAGCTCCCTGCTACCATCAAACTCTACTTCAAACGAAAGTTCACCGCGTCTCTCTCCTGATGGTAATTCAGGCAGTTCCCACCAAACACATATATCAGTATCATTTATTAATCCATGTAATTTCATAATCATTCTTTATATGCTATTCTCTTGATATGACTATGATGCAAATCTGTAATCCAGTCCACATCGTCAGTTATCCATTCCATGATGTCAAGCATCTTATTTTCCCATTTTTTATTTTCTTCCATTTCGTTTTCAGTCATTTCATGCTCCATGGAAGTATCTATCTCGTCGTAACCAAAGATATATTCTCCGGCATTCCAGATAGAGAAGTTGCTGTCAGGGCCCTTATCTATCTCCGTCCTTGCATTCACAAGTCCATCATGCCTTCTTTTATATTCAGTTGTAAATGATGGGTCGAGCAGGTGTGTCATAAATACCCTATGCCTTATCATGGACTTGTCATCTCTCACAATGCCAAAGTCTTCATACATAAGCCTCATGTCATTTTCAAAATCCGAGGTCCAGTCACAGCACTCTCTTATGGTTGAAATGGCTGGCATAAGGATCTCACCTGTCACAGACCTTGCTCTCTTGCTTTCATAATATCCGAAGAAAAAAAGGTCACAGTTCCACAGACTGAAATTTTTTATCTCATTTTTCGCAAGGTTTTCCTGTATCTCCTGCCAACCGTCCCCAAAAGCAGTCAGAATATCTGCAAGTTTTCCCCTCTTAGAGCGAAACGCAAATGAATGTCTTTCCATGATAAACTCCATTTTTTATAAGGCACCATCATTTCTGCTGTCTCCGGATTTAAGAAGACCTGCAAAAAATGCAAGAGCAAGTCCCTGTCCCCAGCCCTGCATCCAGTCACGGGAAATATTGCGGTATCCGTCGCGGTCCTTCATAACAGCAGTACCACCCGACACATTCAGCACACGACCTTCAGGAGTCACATTTTTAATTAAGCCTTTTATAGCCTTGTTTATGTATTTTATATGAAGAGGATTCCCCTTGGCAAGCATCGCGGCAGCAATTCCCGCTGATGCAGATATTTCCTCATAAGACTCCTCATCATCAAGGATTGTACGCCAGAGTCCATCCTCTGTCTGTACTGTCTTCAGGGCAGAAAGCTGCTCATTTAAAGAGCCTGCAATATCAAGAAATTGCGGATACAGATAAGCCTCCGGAAGAATATGTCCCACCTGAGACATTGTATACGCTGCCCATGCATTTGCCCTGCCCCAGTAAAAACCGGACATGTGGTCGCCTGTTATATTGTTGTATCCATGATAATAAAATCCCGTATTCTTATCCTGAAGATACTTTATATGCCAGTAATACTGGTTCAGTGCGTCCCCTATAAGCTTTTCATCTTTCTCATGCACGCCCACGCGGAGTAAAAAGAAAGCAGCCATAAAAAGTGTATCTGCCCAGCACTGCTCCGGAAAATCATTGTTTGCCGAAACTGTGTGCTGAAGCACATTGTCGCCAAACCTGAGTGCCTCATTTTCAAGATAATCAACCTTGCTCATCACGACATCCCAGTATTTCTTATCACCAGTTGCATCGTAAAGAGTGATAAGGCAATGTCCCATGGCGCAGGTATTCACTGTCCAGACAGGAGGCAAACCAAGATCATCTATGTATTCGTCCACCCTTGCCTTCAAAAGATCAAGATACTTCTGCTTTTTTGTCACCTCATACGCATAGGCGATACCGTAATATGCCACCCCGCATGGCCAGTCCCATGTAAGGTCCATATCCATTGTCTTTTCAACGATTGCGTCTATTACCTTCTCGACCTCATCTCTGTCAAATTTAAGTTTTGTCATTCAGTCCACCCCACTCAGATAAATTTCATTCCTTATCCACAGCCTTCCACCGCAGATACTTCTACTTTTTTTATTATACCCCAACATCTTCTTTTTTCACCTGTTTTATCCCCGAAAACTGTGCTATTTCGCTCATAAACCCGCAAGACCTCCAACATAAAGAAAAATAAATTCCTTTTTAGGATTTTAGCGTTGAGTAACAATTTTATAATTAGACAAACGCATGACTTGAACTTCTACTCAACTATCATTTTATTTATAGTAAGCGAAGAAAATAAAGATGTTGGTGTCATATACTCATGACACCAACATCCTCTTTATTATATCGAACCGTTTATGCTACTTTTCCACCAATTATAAGCTTATCAAAATCTTCCTTCGGAAGCGGCTTATAAAAATAATACCCCTGCATCTGGTTGCATCCTATGCCTTCAAGAAAATCAGCCTGATCAACATTTTCAACACCCTCTGCGATAACTTCCATTTCCATCGAACGAACCAGATTTACAATAAAACCTATAATATTGTGACCCTTATCCTGATTTCCTTCATTGGAGAGGAATTTGAGATCAAGCTTTATGATATCGACCGGCACTTCTTTCAACATATTCAATGACGAATATCCACTGCCGAAATCGTCCATTTCAACCGTAAAGCCACATTCTCTAAGCTTCTCAGCGGTATTTATAAGAAGCTTGGCATCGTCCATATATGAAGACTCTGTAATCTCTATCCTTAGCTGCTCCTTGCCAAGCCTGTATTTTTCAACAAGCTTAACAAAATGCTCTACTATATTTCTGTTCAGCTGAATATCATTTCTTGCAAGATTAACAGAAATAATAAGTTTCTTTCCTTTTTCATTCCATTCCTGCAAATGCCTACAAACTTCTTCCCATACAAATGAGTCAAGCTCATATATCTGATCAGTGGCTTCAAGTACACCGATAAATTCTCCCGGTGAAATATTCCCTAAAGTCTTATGATTCCATCTGCATAAAGCCTCTGCTCCGATTATAATATTTTTGCTGTAATCAATCTGTGGCTGATACCAGACTGTTATCTCGCCATCTCTTATAGCATCTCTCAGATGACCGCTTATTATATTCACACGGCTGTCCTTCTCCCACTGTTTAGGATTATAAAAAGCATAACCATCGATAATGGTATTTTTCACCTTATGCTGTGTGAGCCTTGCACAGTCAAGAATATGATCAACATTTATAAATCTGTAGTCATCTTCCTCTAAGATATATATCCCGGAACATAGCTGAATACGATAATCTATCCCTCTGTCAATAAAGAAATTTCTAACACTGTCAAGCACGTCTAGTCCGTCAGATTTAAGTCCCTTATCACCTTCGTTTATCCTTAGAACTGCAACTCTATCTCCGGTGATTCTTGCTATTGCTTCCTTATCAGAAAGCACTCCCATAGACTTCTGTACCCAAAATTTTAAAAGCTTATCGCCCTCATCCATACCAAACCTGTCATTTATAAACTTAAAATTTCGTATGTTGGTATACGAAATAACGTATTTTGTATCAGGATATTTCTTAAGAAGTTCTTCGACTCTTTTTCTAAACCCCTGTAAACTAAGTGCGCCTGTAAGTGTATCTTTATAAACAAGCTCCTCCATTTTTGACTGATTATTTTCATGTTCAAGAAAGTTCCCATAGTTTTGCCACGAAGCATACACAGAAATAAGGCAAGTAATAAAAACAGCAATAGCATAGGTAAAAATAAGTTCTCCCTTAAATAACCTGTAGGCAGAAAAAGCAAATCCTGTCACTAGCATTATTATAAAGGACGGCAATGGTTTTAGAAAAAAAGTAGCATACACAGTCAGCATATCACAGTAGAACGGAACCACTCCCTTATCCACCACCTGAAAATAAGAACCATGTAATAGTGTTAAAAGGCAAAAAAGATTTGTTATCTTTTCAAATGGAACAAGGCTTTCCCTTCCATCCAGTCTTTTAGTCGCTGAAACGCAAAAAAATATACAAGCAAATACAGCAATCACAAAAAATATCATATCCACAACAGGATAATGCGATGTCTTCTTTGATAGTCCAATCTCACGCATCACATATACAAAGATATCAAGCAGCCCGATAAGCGGAGCTATAAATCTTGCTCGTGCAGCATTGGCATCATCTATGCTGTTTTGTGTTTTATTCGGGATTCTTGCACTAAAAAACTCTCGGGTATATGATTTTACTATCATAAATATTACCTCTGGGTTTATTTTTATTATGCCGGTGTCAGAAATATTTCCTGCCGGCTTAATACAAAAGCACTTTTCTAACGCGATATGCTAATTATCCTATATTTTTCTCTTTTTTTCAATACCTTTAGTAAAGTTAACATTGCTCATAACACTGTAATTACATAATTCTGTAACCTCAAAGGTCTACAGAAAGCAAAACTCCGCCCTTTCGGGCGGAGCCAGCTAAAAAGAACTTAAAGCACTCTATTTCAACACATATACCTTGATCATTCTTCCTCATATCTGTCAGCTTTAAGGGCAAGTTCTATAACTCTTATCGCACATGTTTTAACATCGTCGAGAGTGATCTCGCCATTTTCAACAGCCTCTTTGATCTTTGTGATATCCTCGGAAAGTCCCGGCATGATAAGGTCATTTCCGGCAGTCATGCATCCTGCCGCCGTACAGCTTGGGCCTGAGAAATTCGTTGTAAGCCAGTCTGTCATAACAACTCCAGAGAATCCCCACTCATTGCGGAGGACATCCGTACAGAGCCATTTTGAATTGGCAGCATGGACACCATTGATTGAATTATAGCTTGTCATGACCGACATCGGGTCAGCCTTCTTTACAACGTATTCAAAACCCTTAAGGTATATTTCCCTAAGCGTCCTCTCATCTGCAACAGAATCAGAGAACATCCTGAAATCTTCCTTATTATTGCATGCAAAATGCTTTATCGTAACGCCTGTATGAGGGTCCTTCTGCACACCTATGGTCATTGCCGCTGCAATCTCCCCTGTAAGAAGCGGATCTTCTGAATAATACTCAAAATTTCTGCCGCAAAGAGGGTTCCTGTGTATATTCATTCCAGGTGCCAGCCAGAGAGTCACATTAAACAGCCTCATCTCGCGGGACACTGCCTCTCCTATTTCTTCAACAAGGTTTCTGTTAAATGTCTGTGCAAGTACTGTGCCTACAGGGAAGGCTGTAGTATACTGATGTCTTACCTCTCCTGTGCTCTTTGTCTTATCTTTCTTTGAAAGAAAACCATTCTCTGCCGAATCGGCAAAGGCAACAGGTGTTATCTTTCCATCCTTTATCTCATATTCTCGTGAAAGTCTGAGTCCTGCAGGTCCGTCTGCCAGAGTAGCTCCGGCAACACCAAGCCTTGTTGCCGCACTCGAAGTCTCGCCTGCAGAACCAGGAATAGAAATACCTGCCGAGCCAACCTGATTGTTCTGTCCCATACTTACTTCACCGACTACCATGCGGACAAGTTCATCCTCGGTCATTTCCTCTGCGATCTTTGCGGCTTTTTTCTTTAATTCACTTTCTTTCCTCTTTTCCTTTAATAAAAGTGGAAATACTGTTTCATCAAGATCTATACTTGCAACAGGCTTTGTATTTTCAATAGAATTTCCTGCAAGAAGAGTATACTCTCCTGCCTCTGTTACATAAGTGCTTCTATCGGTATCAAAACTTGCAAGCCTATATGTGCTTATTTCAACCCTTCCTGTATAAGCCTCTCCAGGTATTACAAGTTCAGTCTTATCAAAACCTATAAATCTTCTCTCTTCTTTTTCAAACTTGCCGGCAGGAAGAAGAGCATAAAGCTCCACTACTTCTTTTCCCGGCATTGTGCCTATATTTTTAACTGTATATTCAACAGAGATCTTCTTTAAGTCACGGCCTTTCTCGATCAGTTTTGCAGTGATCTCAAATTCAGTATATGAAAGTCCATATCCAAAGTTAAATCGCGCAGGACACTTTTTCTTGTCAAAATATCTGTAGCCAACGAAGATTCCCTCTTCGTATTTCATCTTATTATACTGTTCTCTTGATTCATCAAATTCCTTTGCACAAGGATAATCATAGTAATCAAGCGCCCATGTATCTGTAAGTTTTCCTGATGGGTTTACCTTGCCCGAAATAATATCCGCAAAGGCATTTCCAGCTTCCTCACCCGGCTGTCCAGCAAGAAGAACTGCTTTTATTTTTGGCACTCTGTCCAAAATTCCAAGATCAACAATTCCTCCGACATTTAAAACAAGGATAATTGATTGATAAAGACCTGAAAGAGCCTCTATAACTGCCTCTTCATTATCTGAAAGAAGATAGTCTCCTTTCGTATATGTCCTATCCTTACCCTCACCGGCATTTCTTGTAAGCACATATATGGCAGTCTTACTTTCAGCTTTTACTGGAATATCAAAATCAGGATAAACAAAAGGATTTGAAGAGTAGGAATTAAATACATCTGTCTCTCCTCTCTCTTCCATCACATCCCATATCTTCTGTCTCCATGCAAGTCTTGCATTATCATATTTCAACCTGTAAGCAGAAATACTATCTTCGTTGCCGATAACAAAGCCTGCATTTTTAAGACCATCAAGCAAAGACACAGTATAGCGAGCATTGACATCGCCAGACCCAGTGCCTCCTTTTACGGTGTAGAGGGCGCCCGGTCCATATATATCAAGACTGCTCCCTTCCTCAAGCGGAAGGATACCGCCCTCATTCTTTAAAAGAACCATGCCTTCCGAGGCTGCACAGCGACTCAGGCTTCTTCCTTCAATCTCGTATTCTTTTAAAGTATCATAAACAGTTCCCGGGAAACTTCTTTCTCTGATCTTCATAAACACCTCATTATCTTATATCCGCTTTGGTTTCTATTAAAAATGTCAGATTTCACTCCTAAAAAGCTGACCAGTAAATTTCCAGCCAATATTAGGGTAACATTGACAGAGTAGACTAAAATCGTTTTGTAATCTATCAAAAAACATTCAAATGTTATATATTCATGACCTTTATCATGAGTGTTGCAAAGCCTAGATCAAAACACACAAAAAGACACATCCCATCTGTTTTATGTTCAGGTTGAAATGTGCCTCTGCTCTTTATGATAATTCTAACAAAATTGGGGTATGGTCTTTTCTCTCTCCAGAATCAAGCATTTCAGACCTTATTATCTTATCCTTGATCCTGTCACTGACAATGAAATAATCTATTCTCCATCCCGAATTATTTATCTTACTGGTCCTAACTCTCTGCGCCCACCATGAATATACGTTCTTTACATCTCCGTTCAGATGCCTGAATGAATCCGTAAAGCCTGCATCAAGAAGTTTTGTGAAGCCATCTCGCTCCTCATCTGTAAATCCTGCCGACATGTGATTGCCGGCTGGGTTTGCAAGGTCTATCTCCTTATGTGCCACATTGTAATCACCACACGCTATCACAGGCTTTTCTTTATCGAGCTTCACAAGATACTTGCGGTACTTTTCGTCCCAAACTTGCCTGTCAGCGAGTCGTTTCAACCCGTCTCCCGCATTCGGAGTGTAAACCAGGTTAAAATAATACTCACCAAGATCAAGCGTGATCATCCTGCCCTCTTCATCCATAGTATCGGGCGCTCCTATGACCGGAAAATCTGCACTTACATCAATGCCTTTTTTATGTAAAGCCATGGTACCTGCATAGCCCTTTCGGGCCTTGCCATGCGATGAAACAAATACATATTCATAATCAGGAAAGAAATTTGCCAGAGCTTCCTTCTGCTTTGCATTCATTCCTTCTGCCGGAAGCTTTGTCTCCTCGATAGCGATAAGATCAGGATCCTCTCCTATGATAGTTTCTAATACATTTCTTGAAAGTTCCGAGCGGGTGCTTGTTCCTGTAAGCGCCGCATTTATCGAATCAATATTCCATGAAATAAACTTCATAAGTCACCTCTTGTAAGCTGTGTTGCACAATCAAGGTTCATTGTACCACAGTCCCGAGAATGTATCAAACATTCTTGGGCGTTCTTTGGCGTCTCCCCTTTGGGAAGCGTTTGCCGTAGGCAGCACCTATGAATAAAAATCTATAACTGCTTCTGCTATCTCTCTTTTTGTACACCTTTGGTCCATTGCCTGTTTTTCCAGATACCTGTGAGCTTCTGCCTCGGTAATGCCTTTATTTTCAACCAAAAGGCACTTGGCATGAGATTCAAGTCTCACTTCATCTAACTTCTTCTGCATTTTTCTTATCTTTTCATTGCAGGCTGCCATCCTCGCTGTGATAACTCTTGTCATCTTCAAGGTACTGGCAAAAACAAGCTTTTGAACGGGTTTTGATATTGTAAATACTCCATAGGGTTCCACCAGACTGGCTATCTCCTCAAAATTTTCTTCTTTTATAAAAAGAATGACCTGACATTCATTCTTACCTGCGATATCTGCGGCAAGAGAAACCGTATTCTCATTTTTTAAGGGGGCATTTATAAGACAGACTTCATAATCATTTACAGCAAGCTCGCGCTTACCGCTTTCTCCATTGCTTACAGTAAGGACAAAGTCAAATCCATTCTCTTTTAAAAATGTCTCGTATGCCTCTTTAGTCTTAGGAGCATCACATATCAATAATGCTTTTTCCATAAATGCTCCTACTCTTCTTTTGCTTCTCTCTTTTCCATCTCCTCTATAAATCTTTCAACAAGAGGCGACTGTATTTCTTTTAAAAAGTTGCTGTTTTTTGCACATGAAAGGGCTTCGGCAAGTGTCCCAGGAAGCCTGTCAAGGTCCATGGCGTACTCTGGACTAAGCTGCCCCATTGGCTCTTCTGTCGGTGCAGGAAGCTCCTCCTTATTTTTTATACCGGCAAGACCTGCCTTTATTATTACCGCATAAGCTAAATACGGATTTATCTCTGAATCCGGCGATCTAAGCGTAAATCCATCCCTCTTTCCTCTTGTAACGGGAACTCTGAAAAGACGATATTTATTTTCACTTGCCCATGCGATATACTTTGGCGCCTCATTTTCACCAAAACGAAGATATGATTCTTTGGTCGTATTTAAAAATAAAGTTATATCCTTTATCCTGTTAAAAATACCCGCACAGAACTGACTTGTCACAGACGGATCTATTTCATCCATATCAACTCCAGCCTGCTGAAGCTTGAATTTAAGGTGAAGACCATTTCCACTCTTCCCTTTTATGGGTTTAGGTGAAAATGATGCATATACGCCATTTCCTGCTGAGATGGAAGTAACCACATTTTTATATGTTATAAAATGCTCCGCACTTCTCATTGCATCATCGCCAAGGAAATCTATCTCATTCTTCCCAGGGCCCGCCTCATGGGAAGATGTAGTAGGGTGAAGCCCCATTTCTTCAAGACAAAGGCAGATTTCCCTGCGGATATTTTCACCCCTATCAAGAGGAGCGATGTCATAAGAACTGCCGTTATCCCATGGAATATCCGTAGGATTCCCATTTTCATCTGTCTTGAAAAGATAAAATTCACTTCTTATCGCAGCCCTCACAGAAAAACCTGCCGCCTTGCACTCTTTAAGCGTATCCCTTAAAAATTTTCTTGCATCGTAAGGGTATGTTTTTCCGTCACCTGTGACCACATCGCAGTAAAATCTGATAACACCTCCCTGCTGAGGTCTCCATGGCAAGGTATTGAGGGTTGCAGGGTCAGGTATAAGCAAAAGATCCTGGTATTCCGGATCGTTTAAACCATCTATAAAAAAAGAATCGAAACCGACCCCGACATCAAAAGCTTTTTCAAGCTCCTCCGGCATTATAGAAACATTTTTATGTCTTCCAAATATATCGCAAAACGCAAGCCTTATAAATTTAACATCGTTTTCTCTGACATATTCAAGTGCTTCTTCCTTTGTGTACCCTGCCATCATTTCAACCTGCTTTCTTTTTATAGTAAGCGAAGAAAATAATTGCGGATAGAGTTTACTCTATCCAACAATAATTCTCGGCGACGTATATCGTAAACGAAATCACTTATTTCGTTTACGATATAATAAAAATTTCTTCTTATTCTACACCAAAACTCACTCCGAGAAAAGAAGTTCAGAATAAACCGGAAATGGCCAGTATTTCTTGTCGACAAGTCCTTCAAGGCTGTCCGCACTCTTTCTTATACTTCCCATATCCGGTAGAATTATATCGTGATAATACTTCATAGCATCCCACGGATCACAGGGAACCTTTTCCATATCCTCGCCGAGCTTTTCTGTATCTTTCATCATTGTATCTGTAAGAACTGCCACTTCTTTGGATGTATCTGTTTCATAGGCGGTCACGCATCCTGCTGCCTTAAGGTTTGCCATTCTCACTGCAAGGTCTCCTGCATAAGCAGAGACAGCCGGCATGATCTCACGTCTTGCTATGTCGAGCATCGTGCGTGCCTCTATGGATATTCTTGCATCATAAGTTTCTGCGTGGATATTGGCACGGGCATTAAGCTCTTCTTCTGTATAAACACCATTTTCAGTATAGAGCTTCACAGCCTTGGCATCTGCGTAGTGCGGCATGGCATCCGCGGTTGAAATAAGATTGGCAAGGCCTCTCTTATTTGCTTCTTTCACCCACGACTCATCGTAGCCGTTGCCGTTAAATATGATTCTTTCATGCTCCTTAAATGTCTTCTTTATAAGCATTTCAAGGTCGTTATCAAAATCAGATGACTTCTCAAGCTCATCTGCAAATTCGCCAAGTTCCTGTGCCATTATGGTATTAAGGGCAATGTTAGGACCTGAAATAGATTGTGAACTGCCAAGCATTCTGAACTCAAACTTGTTTCCTGTAAATGCCATAGGCGAAGTTCTGTTTCTGTCTGTGGTATCCTGTGAAATAGAAGGTAACACATCTATTCCGATCCTTAACTTCTTTCTTGTACCATCTTTATAAGGGGTTCCATCTATTATCGATCTGACTATCCCATCAAGCTCATCTCCAAGGAAAATAGAAATGATTGCAGGAGGTGCTTCCTGTGCTCCAAGTCTGTGATCATTTCCTGCAGATGCGACGGTGCAGCGGAGCGTTTCCTGATATTCGTCAACGCCTTTTACAAAGGCTGCAAGGAAAAGCAGGAACTGGGCATTCTGTGATGGAGTATTGCCCGGCTTAAGCAGATTTTTACCTGTATCAGTTCCAAGAGACCAGTTGTCGTGTTTACCCGAACCATTTACACCATCATAAGGCTTTTCATGAAGGAGGCAGACAAAACCATGCCTGTCGGCAACCTTTTTCATCATGTCCATGGCAAGCTGGTTGGCATCGCAAGCCGTATTGGCATCAGAAAAAACAGGTGCCATTTCATGCTGAGAAGGTGCAACTTCATTGTGCTTTGTCTTTGAAGGAACGCCAAGCTTCCAGAGTTCGTTGTCAAGATCCTCCATAAATGCAGCAACACGCGGTTTTATCTGCCCAAAATAATGGTCTTCAAGTTCCTGCCCTCTTGGCGGCTTATTTCCAAAAAGAGTGCGTCCTGTAAGCCTCAAATCTTCCCTATGTTCATATAACTTTTTATCTACAAGAAAATATTCCTGTTCAGGTCCGCACTGTGCAGTAACCTTTTTGGTTTCTGTATCACCAAAAAGCCTCAATATCCTTATTGACTGCTTTGACACGGTCTCCATCGACCTTAAGAGAGGAGTTTTCTTGTCAAGTGCCTGTCCTGAATAAGACATAAAAACAGTAGGAATGTACAGTGAATTATCCTTTACAAATGCAAAAGAGGTAGGGTCCCACGCTGTATACCCTCTTGCCTCAAAGGTTGCCCTTAGTCCTCCCGACGGGAAGGATGAGGCATCCGGTTCTCCCTTTATAAGTTCCTTACCAGAAAATTCCATATCAATTTTTCCGCCGCCGACAGGAGAAATAAATGAGTCATGCTTTTCAGCTGTCACATCTGTCATAGGCTGGAACCAATGCGTAAAATGTGTGGCTCCTTTTTCCATTGCCCACTGCTTCATAGCCTGCGCTATCTCATTTGCAGTAGAAAGTTCCAAGGGCGTCCCGTCTGTCGTGCTTTTCTTCCATGCCTTATAGCTCGCGGCAGAAAGCCTTTCTTTCATTGTCTCTTCATTAAATACATTACTTCCAAAAAGTTCCGGTAAATGAAGCGCATCTTTTTCCATCTTGTTACCTCTTTTCCACATTTTCAAATTCCCGAATCCCCGTAATTGGCAAGAACTCTTGCCGAAGGATCATTCACATTACAGCCTTTCCATTCCTTGTTCGGCATCCAGAAGTCCTTTATCATGGCTGCCTGTCCCGGATAATATTCCTCAAAGATCTCTCTATATAACAAACTCTCCTTTGTAAACGGAGGACAGTGATCGTACTTTTTTCTCTTTTTTTCAAACTCCTCATCGGTATATCTTGCATTCGCATATTCCTTAAGGTCATCTACCATGCTGTGCCCTACCGCATCCGAAAATGCCGCCTTCTGTCTCCAAAGTATTTCATCCGGCAGAAGCCCCTCATTTTCAAATGCGTGTCTTAAAAGATACTTGCCCATGTCATATTTATTTATCTTAATGGCAGGGTCTATTGCCATTACATACTTTACAAAATCGGTATCGCCAAAAGGCACTCTCGCCTCTATGCTATTTCCAGAAAGGCACCTGTCCGCTCTCAATACGTCATACATGTAAAGTTCATCCACTCTTTTTTTCGCTTCGTGTTGAAATGCTTCAGGTCCCGGTGCAAAGTCCGTATATTTATAACCGAAAAGTTCATCGGAAATCTCACCAGTCATAAGCACCCTGATATCAGTATTTTCATGGATCCATTTGCAGCACAGGTACATGCCCATGCTGGCACGGATCGTGGTTATATCCCATGTAGCAAGTAACCTTATAACATTGGGAAGTTCCCTTATAACATCCTCTCTTGTCATGAAAACTTCTGTGTGCTCTGCTCCTATATATTTTGCTGCCTCGCGCGCATATTTAAGGTCTATCGCATCCTTTTCCATTCCGATCGCAAAGGTTTTTATAGGATGGGCTTTGCCAAAGATCTTTGCCGCAATGCCACACACAAGACTCGAATCAAGACCTCCGGATAAAAGAAAGCCTAACGGAGCATCCGCATCAAGTCTTGTCTTTACAGACGCAACAAGCCTTTCCCTTATGCCACTGCATGCCTCTTCAACATCAGCCGTCACATAATCCTTTACATCTGTAAGTGAAATGTATCTTACAAATTTTCCGTCTTTATAATAGTGTCCCGGTGGAAATGGCTTTATAACTTCACATAGTCCTTCAAGCACACATGCTTCCGAAGCAAAAGCAATTCCTCCGTCTTTTAGATAGCCGTAAAATAAAGGTCTTATCCCTATAGGGTCTCTTGCCGCTATCACTGTATTTTCGTCTGAATCATAAATACAGAGAGCAAACTCACTTCCAAGGAGTGGAAACATTTTTGTCCCCATCTCCTTGTACAATGGAAGAAGGATCTCACAGTCACTATCAGAAAGAAACTTGTATTCCTTTTTTATAAGATCTTCCTTAAGTTTTCTGAAACCATATATTTCACCATTACATACAAGCATATTTCCACCAAGTGAAAAAGGCTGCATTCCCTCTTGTGTAAGTCCCATTATCGCAAGTCTGTGAAAGCCCATACATCCGATCGGCAGTTCCACAAATCTCGTTTTATCCGGTCCTCTTTTTATGGTCCTTGCAAAGTTCTCCTTTATCTTTCCCCGGCTTATCTGCTTTGACACTATTGTCATTATTGAACACATAAACTCTACCTCTCTTCACGCCCCGCTGACTTCCTTAAATGCTTCAAGGATCGCATTATCATAAGATATTCCCTGTTCCTCAAACCTGCTCACTGCCGCAAGCATCCTCTGATAATCTACAGGTACTATCTTTTTAAAATGAGGAAGATAGCTGTCAAAATCTTCAAGAATTTCTTTTGCAAGCAGGGAACCGGTCTCCTTAAAATAATCCTCGATCATCTCCCTAAGCTCTTTTATGGCATATTTCTCGGTAACTTCCTGCATTTTAACCATATCTTTATTGATCCTTAAATACAGGGTATGATCTATATCAAGAACGTAGGCGATACCGCCGCTCATACCTGCCGCAAAGTTCTTGCCTGTCATGCCAAGGATTACAGCTCTGCCGCCTGTCATGTATTCAAGACCATGGTCTCCGCAGCCTTCCGCAACTGCTGTTGCTCCCGAATTTCTCACACAGAACCTCTCTCCTGCAATCCCATTTATATAAGCTTTACCTGCCGTTGCACCATATAAAGCCACATTTCCGACTATGACATTTTCCTCTGCCTTAAATAAGCTCCCCTTTGGAGGGCAAACAACAAGCTTTCCACCTGAAAGCCCCTTACCGAAACCATCATTAGCATCACCCGAAAGTCTTATAGTAAGGCCTTTAGGTATAAATGCTCCGAAAGACTGTCCGCCATTACCATTACAATTTACAACAAAAGTATCTTCATTAAGAAATGTGCCACACTTTTTCACGATTTCTGCACCAAGCAAAGTTCCAAAAGTTCTGTCTGTAGTTGAAACATTTATTTCTTCCTCATGATGCTTTTTATTTAAAATATATGTCGCAAATTTCGGTATAAGCACTGATTCATCCAAAGTTTTCTGAAGGGCAAAATCATAAACGGCCTTAGGGTCAAAATGTCTTTTTTCTGCATTTGAAAATTCAGGCTCGATCACTCCTGCAAGGTCTACCATCTCTGCTCTTTTTGTGATCTGCTTTTCCTTAAGCTTAAGACAATCGCACCTGCCGACCATTTCTTCAACAGTTTTAAAGCCAAGTTTTGCCATTATCTCACGCATTTCTTCTGCTATAAAAAGCATAAAATTCATGACATATTCAGGTTTACCCTTGAAACGCTTTCTTAAAGTCTCATTCTGGGTGGCAATACCAAAAGGACAGGTATCTTTGTTGCATACTCTCATCATCCTGCATCCAATAGCAACAAGCGGAGCCGTGGCAAAGCCATATTCCTCGGCACCAAGCAATGCGGCTATCACAACATCCCTGCCAGACATCAGCTTTCCATCTGTTTCAAGCACAACCCTGTCACGAAGTCCGTTTGCTATAAGAGTCTGATTTGCCTCGGCAAGCCCAAGCTCCCATGGAAGACCTGCATTATGAATGGAACTTGCAGGCGCTGCTCCGGTACCGCCGTCATAGCCCGAAATAAGTATTACCTGCGCACCCGCCTTTGCAACACCGCTTGCAATGGTACCGACACCCTCTTCTGAAACAAGTTTCACCGAAATCCTTGCTTTTTTATTTGCATTTTTCAGATCGTAAATAAGCTGGGCAAGATCCTCGATCGAATAAATATCATGATGTGGCGGCGGCGAGATAAGGGATACACCGGGGGTTGAATATCTGGTCTTTGCTATCCACGGATAAACCTTTTTCCCCGGAAGATGTCCACCTTCTCCAGGCTTTGCCCCCTGTGCCATTTTTATCTGGATCTCTTCTGCACTTAAAAGGTACTCTTCTGTTACTCCAAACCTTCCGGATGCGACCTGCTTTATCTTTGAATTTTTTTCGGTTCCGAGTCTTTCGGGCTTTTCGCCGCCTTCACCGGTGTTTGACTTACCTCCGAGCCTGTTCATGGCGATTGCCATACACTCATGAGCCTCTTCCGAGATACTGCCATAAGACATGGCACCGGTCTTAAATCTTTTAACTATGCTCTCCGCACTTTCAACCTCACTAAGCGCCACCGGCTTTCTTTCAGTTGAAAATGAAAGCAGATCCCTTAAAGTATGCGGAGCACTGTCATTGACTAAACTTGTATACTCCTTAAATCTGTTGTAGTCTTTATTCTGTACCGCCTGCCAAAGGGCTTTAATCGTTTCAGGATTATACATGTGGTCTTCCCTGTCATCAGCCCTTCCAAGTTTCTTAAAACCAACTGTCTTCTGCGGATCATTTAAACCAAGACCCAATGGGTCAAAAGCCTGATCATGACGGAAAGTAACGCCCTCTGCAATTTCTTTCAACCCGATACCGCCAACCCTGCTGATAGTTCCGGTAAAATATTTATCAATAACTTCCTTTCCAAGGCCAATCGCTTCAAAAATCCTCGCAGACTGATAGGACTGTAAGGTTGAAATACCCATCTTGGCAGCTGTCTTTACTATTCCAGAAAGAATTGCCGTGTTGTAGTCTGCGATAGCAGTATGATAGTCTTTATCAAGCGTACCCTTGTCTATAAGTTCTGCTATGCATTCATGTGCAAGATAGGGGTTTATCGCCCTTGCACCAAAACCAAGAAGGCAGGCCATCTGATGAACGTCTCTCGGTTCACCGCTTTCAAGAATAAGTGAAAGTGCTGTACGCTTTTTGGTCCTTATAAGGTACTGTTCCACAGCTGATACGGCAAGAAGAGAAGGTATAGCCGCATGATTTTCATCTATGCCCCTGTCAGAAAGAATCATAATATTGCAGCCTGTAGCATAAGCTCTGTCAATGCTTATGCAAAGTTGGTCGAGTGCCTTTTCAAGTGATGTGTTTCTGTAATAAAGAAGTGATATGGTATGAGCCTTGAACCCCGGTCTGTCAAGTGCCTTTATCTTCATAAGGTCAACCCCCGTAAGGATAGGGTTATTTATTTCAAGCACCTGACAATTAGTACTCTTTTCCTTAAGAAGATTTCCGTCTGAGCCTATATAAACTGTCGTATCTGTTACAACTTTTTCTCTGAGAGAATCTATCGGCGGATTTGTAACCTGGGCAAAAAGCTGTTTAAAAAATGAAAACAGAAGCTGATGCTTTTCCGACAGCACCGCAAGAGGTACATCATGTCCCATGGAAGCTGTTGCTTCAACTCCGTTTGTTGCCATAGGAATTATCACATCTTTTACATCCTCATAAGTATATCCAAATGCCTTATAAAGCCTATCTCTAATCTCCTGTTCATGTCCAGGTATCTTTTTATTTGGAATAGGAAGATCCTTTAAATGCACGAGTTGCTGATCAAGCCATTCACCGTAAGGCATTTTTGAAGCATAATAATCTTTACATTCTTCATCAGTAATTACTTTTTTCTTTTTAGTATCAACAAGAAGAAGCCTTCCCGGTGACAGCCTTGATTTTTTTACAATGTGTTCTGGTGCGATATCAAGCACGCCTGCCTCAGAAGAAAGGATCAGCCTGTTGTCATCTGTGATGTAGTACCTTGAAGGTCTGAGTCCGTTTCTATCAAGAGTTGCACCAAGAACCTCTCCGTCAGAAAAAATGATAGCCGCAGGACCGTCCCATGGTTCCATCATTGTTGCATAATAATGGTAGAAATCTCTTCTCTTTTCCTTCATGAAATGATCGTGCTTCCATGGCTCAGGAATCAGCATCATAAGTGCAAGCGGAAGATCGATCCCGTTCATGTAAAGAAATTCAAGAGTATTATCAAGCATTGCAGAATCCGAACCGCTTGCATCAACTACAGGCAATATCTTCTGACCCTCTTTTTCAAGGAGTTCTGAATCCATGGTCTCTTCTCTGGCAAGCATCCTGTCTATATTTCCGCGGATAGTATTTATCTCGCCATTGTGTGCTATCATCCTGTACGGATGTGCTCTCTTCCAGCTTGGAGTTGTGTTTGTTGAAAATCTGGAATGTACTACCGCAACCGCACTTTTATAGTCCTTATCCTGCAGGTCATCGTAAAAAGCTCTAAGCTGTTTTACAAGAAACATCCCCTTATATACTATTGTTCTTGATGAAAGAGAACAGATATATGTGTCCTCGGAACTCTGTTCAAATTCGCGCCTTGTCACATAAAGCTTTCTGTCAAAATCAAATCCTTTTTTCACGTCCTCAGGCCTTTTTACAAAGCCCTGCATGATACATGGCATACATTCCGCAGCTTTTTCCCCCAATATTTCAACATGGATCGGCACATTGCGCCAGCCTGCAAATATCATACCATTTTTTTCTGTCATGACCTCGAACATTCTCATGGCAAAAGTTCTTTGCAATTTATCCTGTGGAAAGAAGAACATGCCAACACCGTAATCCCCCTCATTTCCAATAGCTATGCCTTCCTTTCCAGTAATCTTTTTAAAGAAAGAATGGGAAATCTGCATAAGTATTCCTACACCATCTCCCACTTTTCCTGTGGCATCCTTTCCTGCACGATGCTCCAGTTTTTCAACTATAGTAAGAGCATCATCAAGTACTCTGTTATCCTTCCTGCCATCGATATTTACTATCGCTCCGATCCCGCAGGCATCATGCTCATATACGCCATTGTATACCATACAGCTCTCCTCTCTTAAAGCACCCTTCTTTAAAAGCAAGAAAAAAGCGCCTGGTAGTCCTAAGACCACCAAGCGCCTTTGCTTGTTTGTTTTATGGTTTGCATTGTAATACTACGCAACCGGATTGTCAACAAAAAAATCAGTATACCTTCTATTCCACATCGGCAAGTGCGGCGGCATCTTCCTCACCGGTACGCACTTTTACAACCTGAGTCACATTATATACAAAGATTTTTCCATCCCCGATATGACCGGTATATAAGGCTCTCTTTGCTGTTTCAATAACCTTTTCAACCGGAATACGTGCAACAATAACTTCAACCTTTACCTTAGGAATAAGAGTTGCATCCACGATCGCACCTCTGTAACGGTCAGTTGACCCCTTCTGCACTCCACACCCCATAACCTGAGTCATTGTCATACCGGTAACACCAAGTTCATTAAGTGCCTTTTTAAGAGTATCAAATTTCGAAAGACGACATATGATTGCAACTTTGTGCATACCAGTGTCATAAACACCCTGAGGATTTAATACAGTTTCTTTTACAACCTTTACGGAAGCATTTTTCTGGAACTCACTTGCTTCATCATACTCGCCTGCACCAAGATCAGTGTTCTCATTTACGTCTACAGTAAGGTCTGTGGAATCCATGATCGAGAAGCCTGCATAAGCAGAAGTAAGTCCATGTTCTGTCACATCAAGACCCGTGATCTCCTCTTCTGCTGAAACTCTGAGTCCGAAGATTGCCTTGATGATAAGGAATGTAATTGTTATTGTGATCACTGTCCATACCACTGTAGCACACATTCCTAAAAGCTGTATTCTAAGAAGTTTGAACCCGCCGCCGTAAAACAATCCAAGCATCGGATTTCCTTCCGCATCCGCAAGCGAATAAGTAGGAGTTGTATCAGTTGAAAATAACCCAACTGCAAGTGTTCCCCAGATTCCGTTCATCATATGGACTGCAACAGCACCTACAGGATCATCCACACGAATAACATTGTCACAGAACCAGACACCAAATACAACAAGCACGCCGGCAACAGCACCTACAACAGAAGCACCAAGCACGTCTACAGTGTCGCATGGAGCTGTAATGGCAACAAGTCCTGCAAGTGACGCATTTAAACACATAGATACATCAGGTTTTCCATATTTCACCCAGGTAAATATCATGCATACCACCGTAGCAACCGCGGGAGCAACTGTTGTAGTTACAAATATAGAACCAAGCTGGTCTACACTTGTTGCAGCTGCTCCGTTAAAGCCATACCAGCCAAGCCAGAGAATGAATACACCAAGGCATCCAAGTGGAAGATTATGTCCTGGAAAAGCATTTACTTTAACTATCTTTCCATTTTTATCTTTTGAAAATTTACCGATACGAGGTCCCAGCATTGCTGCACCGATAAGGGCACATATACCACCTACCATGTGGATACAGTTTGAACCTGCAAAATCATGAAATCCCATTTGAGCAAGCCAGCCGCCGCCCCATGTCCAGTGAGCCTCAACAGGATAAATGATCGCTGAGATAACTGCCGAATAAACACAGTATGATAAAAACTTTGTTCTTTCAGCCATTGCACCAGAAACAATAGTTGCTGTAGTTGCACAAAATACAAGGTTAAATACAAAATTTGACCAGTCAAAATGTGCATAGTCTGTAAAGATATCAAATCCCGGCTTACCAATGATTCCCATCATATCTTCACCAAGAAAAAGTCCGAACCCTATAAGAATAAACATTACAGTTCCGATACAAAAATCCATAAGATTTTTCATCAGAATATTGCCGGCATTTTTTGCTCTGGTAAAACCTGTCTCCACCATTGCAAAACCAGCCTGCATCCAAAAAACCAAGGCGGCTCCTATAAGGAACCAGACACCAAACACATTTTCCTGTATTACTTTCAGGATTTCTTCACTCATGATCCTCTCCTCCATTTTTCCAACAAAAAAGGCGCCTGACGATTTATCTCGCCAAGCGCCTTTGCTTGTTTGTTTTATGGTTTGCATTGTAATACTACGTTTTTCTCTTGTCAAGAAAAATTTTAGTCGATTTTAAAAAAGATCAAGTGAACTGTCAAGATAAATCTTTTCTCTCACTTGTAGCTGATACTCAGGCTTTGTCATGTAATAAAGCAAAAATTCCAGTATTAAAGCACTTCCAAGGCTTCTTCCTTCAATCTTAAAATTTGAAAACCCCATAGGAATGTATTTATTTATTATATCTTCTGTTCCTATAAAGCCTGGATTCTTCATTGTCTTTGAAAATACATATCCTTCCTTTGCTCCGGGAGAATTGCATATATGATCCGGACAGTCTTCTCCAAGAGCTTTTCTGCTCACATTTTCATAACATTCTTTTCTTTCTTTGCAGCCAAAATAACAACATTCATTGCATAAAAACTCAACTTTATCTTTATTTTTAGAAGTTAGATTTTTCCATTTATTGAACTGTTTATTGAGTCTGAAATCCGGCACAATAAAGTCAAATTCCGGTCTATTAAGTTCTTTGTTGAAATCATCCCAGTCTGTTAAAACTTTTGTAGTGGAAGACACAAAATAAAAATCAGGATAATTATTTTTTATGTAGTTTAAAAGAAGATCTGAATATATTATTACTCCGTTTTTCTTGCTTCCGTTTTTTTCAAATATCCTGCAAAGAGCATTACATTTTTTATCTGATAGGTGTTTCTCTTTTAAAAGGGCATTACTGAAAGTAAGTCGCGCTGAAATTCCATATTCACGCATAAGCAAAGCAACATTAACTGCGGAATCCTCGCCAAAACCTACTCTTCCTCCACCCCACAGGCAGTCTGCCGGTGCTCCGTAAATTGAGCCTATATCGCACCAGTCATAAAAGAATCCTCTATTGTTAAAAAATACAGGCAGGAAAGCCTTGTAAAAATCGTAAAATTCAAACAATCCCGGAAGGTGAAAATATGCCTTCCTGTTTTCTCCATTCATTGACATATCATTTTTAAAAACATTAGTGATAGCAGAAACATATTCTCTTATGCATTATGTCACCTTATCGTAATGTGTCCACATTCTAACTATCTTAATAGTTCCGTCAAACTGCTGACCATCCTCCTCGAAAGGATCATTATAAACTTGGTAAACTAACCTATGTTGAATATTAATCCTCCGCGAAAATAATCCACTAAGATTTCCGACAAGGGCCTCATATCTAGGTGGCGTCTTATAAGGGTCTACTCTGATAATTTCAAGTAATTCCTTAGCCTTTTCACCAAGCCCTGCTGCTTTCAGATTATTAATGTCTTTTGCTGCCTGTCTTGTATACACAATTTTGTACACTACCATTCCACCTCTTCTTCAGAAATACAATCCTCCAAAGAAGTCTCTCTGCCTTTGACAAGGGACTCAGTCATGCCTCGGATTGAATTAAGATATAAAGTTTCCTGAATAGCGTTCCAATCATCCTCACCGATGAGAACTCCATTTTTTCCTCTGGCATTAGTTATTGTAATAGGTGTACTGCTACTATTCACATCTGCAAGTAGCTGATATATATTTTCTCTGGCTTTTGTAACATTTATTGCTGTCATATTACCACCTCCACTTACACTTATTATAATGTACGTTTATCCGTACGTCAATGCTTTTATCATGTCTAATAATGCACTCTCATTGAGCATAGCATCAACCTAAAATAAAATACCTTCATCAGCCTTGCTTTTTCCTGCTTCCCATAAAAGTGCTCCAAGAAGGTGAAATGCAAACGAATACCCCTTTACAATTCTTGCAAATTCCCATACTTCTTCATTTGATATTTCAAAAATAGTTCTGTATTTTTCTGCTATAAGCGAAGCATTTAACTCGCCTAATCTTATTTGGGGAAGCCTATTGCCTTTAGAGAT
>CADBPM010000034.1 GCA_902796595.1 uncultured Lachnospiraceae bacterium
ATCTCTATATAATGTTCGGGCAGCTGATTGCCTGCCTGTGCAGATTGGAGATAATTATGAATAATGGCAATCAGAAACACTTAACTTATGATCAAAGAGTAGAAATAGAGAAAGGTCTTACCAATAATAAAACTTTTGCAGAAATAGCAAGAACCATTGGAAAGGATCCTTCGACCATTTCCAAGGAGGTAAGGCTTCATTCTAAGACCAAGGAGAGGCCTGACGCTGGATATACCAATCCACCATGCATTCACAGAAAAAACTGCGAAATAGTATGTCTATGCGACGAACAGTGCGGTATCAAATGCAAGATATGCCGTCGCCCGGATTTCAGATGCATAGATGTTTGCCCAGGTTACGAAACCGCTGAATGCGAGAAGCTTAAAAAACCTCCGTATGTCTGCAATGGCTGTGGCAAAAAGGTGAGCTGCCTTATGCCAAGGAAATTCTACTCCTCAAAGTATGCTCATGATGAATATCGCAGCGTACTTGTAGACTGCAGGACAGGAATAAACCAGACACCTGAAAGCATACAAGCAATGAATGATATACTTGTTCCTCTTATCAGAGACAAACATCAGTCTATAGGGCATGTTTACGCAACTCACGCAGAAGAACTTGGCTGTTCAAGAAGAACGCTTTATTCCTATATCAATGACAGCGTTTTTGAAGTACGCAATGGTGATCTAAGGCGTGCAGTCAGATACAAAAAGCGAAAGAAAGCTACCCAGACAAGTGCCAGAGACCGCTCCTACCGTAAAGAGCACAACTACGAAGATTTTCTCAAGTTCATGAAAGAAAACTCAAACATAAATGTAGTTGAGATGGACTGTGTGGAAGGAATGAAAGGTGAAGGAAAAGTAATCTTAACTTTCACATTTCGTAACTGTAATCTGATGCTTATGTTCCTCATGGAGCATCAGACTCAGGAATGCGTCGTGGCCGTATTTGACTGGCTTAAAGGTGTTCTTGGTGCAGATTCCTTCAAGAAGCTGTTTCCTGTAATACTTACAGATGGCGGCTCTGAATTTGCAGCTCGTGAAGCCATGGAAAACCTCAGCGATGGTACTCAGGTAACTACTGTTTTCTACTGTGATCCTTACTGCTTTTGGCAGAAAGGAGCTTGTGAGAAGAATCATGAGTACATACGGTATATAAGACCAAAGGGAAGCTCATTTGCAGACCTTGATCAAGATAAGGTTCGTCTTATGATGAATCACATAAATAGTGAAAAAAGAGACAGTCTCAATGAGCACAGCCCATATGAACTATCTCTTTTACTCCTGGACAACAAGATTCATAAAGCATTGGGACTAGAACTGATAGCCCCAGATAAAGTAATGCTATGTCCAGCCCTGTTGAAATAAAATAGTTTAAAGCACAGGCAGATTTCACTGCGCCAGAATTTAGTCTTACACAAAAGGCATGTGGAATTTAGTCTCGCACACTATTTTCCAGGTGCCCCATTAGCATGCAAAAAACTAAATATCTGGGTGCTTATGGGCTCATTATATGGCAAAAATATGAAGTTGTTAAGGTGCCAAAACGGAATTTAAATCCGCATTTTATCGATAATTTCTGAAACTGGAATTTACTATTTCATTTAAGTTTATCTAGAAATACTTGGTTAGTAGAAAAGTTAGAAAAATATAGTGAGGACCATTAAATGAGTGTTTATGAGAATTGTCCGGTATTAGAGAACGATAAGCATTTACTTAGGTTTGTGAAAAAGGATGATGCAAGCGATTTGCTAAAGGTATATAGCGATAAGCATGCTTTGCCTTTTTTTAACAGTGATAACTGTGATGGTGATAATTTTTATTATCCGACAATAGAACGTATGGAAAAGGCAATTGACTTTTGGCTAAGCTCTTACGAAACAAGGTGGTTTGTGCGTTGGGCCATAATCGATAAAGAAACGTCAAAAGCGATTGGCACAATAGAGTTGTTTCACAGAGTGGCAGATGATGATTTTAATGGTGTCGGGGTCCTCAGATTAGATGTAGGCAGTTGTCATGAGGAAGCCGAAGGACTGGAAAGAATTCTTTCTCTTATTTTAAAATCTGCATTTGAATTATTTGAGTGCGATACGATCATCACAAAAGCACCAATTTATGCAGTTGAAAGAATTAAGGCGCTTCAGCAGTGCGGTTTTGAAAAATCTGATAGCCTGTTAGTTGGAACCAATGACCATTATGCCTATAATGGTTATTGGAGTATCAAGAAATAATTGAGGTTTATATTTTATTGAGAAAGTAACCACGAAATCACAGACTGTGATTTCGTGGGGATGAGAGAAGTGAGTTATGGATCAGAAATACAGAGATGCGGTACAACTTATAAAAACTGCGATACTGCAAAGTCAGTACGAGGCGGCAAGGTCAGCTAACGAAAAGCAACTGATGCTCTATTATGGTATTGGTAAATATATATCGCTTAATTCTCGCAATGGGGGTTGGGGGCAGGGAGCTATTGAAACTATCAGCAGTCAATTAGAACGGGAATTGCCTGGATTAAAAGGTTTTTCTGCAAGAAACTTGAGGTACATGAGGACCTTTTATGAGGAATGGTTCATACTTGATGGTGCAGGTTGTTCTGGGATAGAAGGTCAAAACTCTATTTTGGCACATGCATGTGCCAAAATGGATGATGCGGTTTCGGATGAAATTTGGCACATGCGTGTGCCAAATTTAGATGAATTTCCAATGGAGGAATTCTATAGCATAGGCTTTTCTCATCATAGAGCCATTTTGTCAAAAGTAAAAACTTTTGAAGAAAGAGTATTTTATATAAAAAAGTGCGCTAATGAAAAGCTGAGCTATACTGGTTTGGAACATACTATAGCTGAGGATAGTTATCATCATCAGGGAAAACTTCCTAACAATTTTGTGCAAACAATGACTCCGGGTATGCAGGCACTTAAGGCTGTTAGTTCTTTTAAGGATGAATACCTCTTGGATTTCATAAATGTTGAAGAGATAGATGTTCGCGATGCGGCAGATATAGATGAGAGAGTTGTTGAGAACTCGATTGTTAACAATGTAAAGAATTTTATTCTTACTTTTGGAAAGGATTTTGCATTCGTTAGCAGTCAGTATCACTTGGATGCATTCGGAGAAGACCAGTATATCGATTTGCTTTTCTTTAATAGAGAACTGAACTGCTTGGTTGCAGTAGAACTTAAAAGAGGAAAGTTTAAAACTTCATATTTAGGGCAGCTTCAGGGATATTTGAGTGTGCTGGATGGCTTCGAGAAGAAACCTCATGAGAATCCTGCCATTGGTCTTATTCTTTGCAAGGATATGAATAAATCTTTTGTGGATTATGTTATCCAGGATTATTCAAAGCCTATGGGAGTGGCAACTTATAAAACATCAAGGGATATGTCAGAAGAGCTAAGGAAAGCACTGCCGGATATAGAAGAACTAAAGAGGCTGCTTGATACAGAAGAATAGATAGTTGTTTCAGAAAGAAATATACCTTTAAGAAAAAATACTTTAGATTTGACTGAAGTTTGATAAAATGACCGAAGTTTGACTGAAGTTATGACCGAATTTTTTTTGAAATTAATGATGAGAAATATATGAGAAGAACAGAAAATGTGGAACTGACAGTACTATGTCTTATTACGGACGGCGACAGAGTACTTCTTCAAAACAGAATCAAAGAAGATTGGAAAGGCTACGCTTTGCCAGGTGGGCATGTGGAAATCGGTGAATCCTTTGTCGATGCTGTTATTCGTGAGATGAAAGAGGAGACAGGGCTGGATATTAAGAATCCAAAGCTCGCGGGTATTAAGCAGTTTCCGATACAAGATGGAAAATATGAGAATGGAAGATACATTGTGTTTCTGTTTAAGACATGCGAGTTTTCTGGGGAAGTTATCTCTTCTGTAGAAGGACAGATGGAATGGGTTGAATACAGCCATCTGGCAGAAATTGATGCGGTAGATGACCTTGAAGAACTTATAAATGTTATCAATGATCAGAATCTTACGGAATTCCAATACTTGATCAGTGGAGATGAGTGGTCTGTCTCGGTAAAATAATAGAATACTTTATGGGAGCGAGCTTGTAATGGCAATAGAAAAAAGTATTTTTGATCATGATAAGATGCAGATGTTATTGTTGCAAGAATATGGTTTTCATTTGATTGAGAATCAGCATCTTCCGTTGGGAACTGCAAATTGCTATAAGATTAGTTGCGAGGAAGGAGCATATTTTTTCAAAGAATATCAAAAAGAATTCACTATTCAAGATGTAAAGAGAGAGGCAGAACTTGTTGAATATCTGAATTCAAAAGATTTTCCTGCGGCAAGATTTATAAAGACGATAAACGGGAATAGCTGCATTTTGTTTGAAGGACATGTGATCAGTGTACAGGAATACCTAGAAGGGAAATCATATCTGAACGATTTGCCACATAA
>CADBPM010000035.1 GCA_902796595.1 uncultured Lachnospiraceae bacterium
AAGTTCATATAGTTTGCGCTGCTTCTCAGTAATCTCTGACAAGTGATGAGTTCTGCCTGGTTGCTGATAGTATTCAATTACATCAAGCCTGCGCTCCCGAAAAATTATACCAAGGTGATGGTATAATTTTTCGGGAGCGCAGGTTTATGAAGAAAATTACTGCACTAAAAAGATCTGCATTTGTCATTTTGATGTCGTGTGTCGTTGCCATGTCAGGGATTGCACCAATCAGTACTGCAAGGGCTGCAGAAAACAGCAACATACAAAATACGGATGTCAGTAACTCCGCTAGGACAGAAGAACTGTCGATTGAAGAACAAAAGAAGAGAGCATATGTAGATTATACTTCGGCAGAGAATATGTCCACAGGCGAGTTAGTCAGAACAGTTCTCGATTATCCTTTTATCGTTGATGTTTACGCTTACGGAATAATAGATCAGGGGATTGATGTAGTTAGGGAGCAGTTTCCACCATTGGATGTATTGCTTGAGCGCGATGATGCTTTAAATGGTATCGCGAGCTGGAAGAGTACATATTTTCTTCGTGATCTAAAAATGTATATTTCAGGACATCTGGTAGATTAAATTAATGAGCATAACAGATACGTATTAAATGGGCTTATCAACCCAGTTACAGGTGGAATAGAAGACACTGTATACACACCCAATGGCTCTATGGTTTTTGTATATAGAGATTTGACATGGAGTAATTTCAATAAAAATTATGATGAAGCGCTTCAAGAATCACAAGCTATGGCTCATCAATATAAAGCTACTCTTATTCGAAATCCAAACCCTAAATACAATTGCCACTCCTATGCATGGTATAGTACAAGCTCATCCAACCCGTATTGGATGAATAATCCTTCAAAATATATAGTTGACGGCAGTTATATCAGCTCCAATGGTAGTATATCAGATAAGGTAACCTATAAAAATTCATATGGATATAGTCATTCTGGTATTGTTACCGGATATAATGAAATTACATCTAAATGGGGAGCTGCAGGGTTATATAGACATACTGTAGATAATTGTCCATATCATTTAGGAGCAACTGTGGAATATTGGAGACGCAGGTAAATATATTTTTTAAAAAAAGAACCCTCCTTCGAAATACTTTCGTAGGAGGGTTTCCCTTTTCACCATCTTTAATTTATTTCATTAACACCATCTCTAAGCAACTTTATAGTGCAATAGCCCTTATTGCTATTGGTGTATTTTTAGCTTAAATGCCAGATATCATGGTCGTACTGTTCGATGGTTCTGTCCGAGGAGAAGAAGCCTGCGTTTGCAATATTTACAAGCATCATCTTCTTCCACTTGTCGCGATCCTCGAAGTCCTCAAACATTCTGTCCTTGGTCTTGATGTAGTCTTCAAGATCGATAAGGGTCATGAACCAGTCCTTATTAAGAAGCTCATTGTAAAGTCTCTCAAGATTCTCCTTATTTCCAACTGCCATAGCCTGAGGTCCTATGATAAAGTCTACAGCTTCCTTTATAACAGGTGACTTCTCGTAGTAGCTTCTTGATACATAATCAGCTTTCTCATAATGTCCGATTACTTCATCAGATTTTATACCGAAAATGTAAATATTGTCATCGCCTACGAACTGATGGATCTCTACATTTGCACCATCGTCTGTTCCAAGAGTAACAGCGCCGTTAAGCATAAACTTCATATTTGAAGTACCACTTGCCTCCTTACTTGCAAGTGAAATCTGCTCTGAAACATCGCAGGCAGGAATAAGCTTTTCTGCATAGCTTACGTTATAATTTGTAACCATTACAACCTTAAGGTATGGGCTTACATCAGGATCATTATTGACTATCTCCTGAAGCACAAGAAGAAGATGTATTATATCTCTTGCAATAACATAAGCCGGAGCAGCCTTGGCACCAAAGATACAAGTAATAGGTCTTGCCGGCTTCTTTCCTGCCTTGATCTCAAGGTACTTATGAATGATATAGAGTGCATTCATCTGCTGTCTCTTGTATTCATGAAGTCTCTTGACCTGTACATCAAAGATTGAATCAGGGTCAAGGTCTACGCCTTCCTTTTCCTTTATGTATGCCACAAGTGCATTCTTGTTGTCCTTCTTTACATTCTCAATCGCACCAAGTACGCTTGCATCATCCTTATAGTCAAGAAGCTTCTTTAACTCCATAGCATCCTTGCGGTATCCTATGCCTATAGTCTTGTCAAGAAGAGCTGCAAGAGGACGGTCGCAGGCAAGAAGCCATCTTCTGAAAGTTATACCGTTTGTCTTGTTGTTGAAATGGTCCGGATAAAGCTTGTAGAATGCATTAAGCTCTGTATCCTTAAGGATATCTGTATGGATCGCAGCAACACCGTTTATTGAGAAACCATAATGGATATCCATGTATGCCATGTGAACACGTCCATCATCATCAATTATTGAAATCTTAGGATCTTTATTGTACTTCTTAACCCTGTTGTCCAACTCCTTGATGATAGGAACAAGTACAGGAACCACCTTTTCAAGGTAGGAAAGAGGCCATGTTTCAAGAGCCTCGGCAAGAATTGTGTGGTTTGTATATGCACAAGTCCTGCTTACAAGGCTTATTGCATCATCCATGGTGAATCCCTCTTCCTGAGTAAGGATACGGATAAGTTCAGGAATAACCATACTTGGATGTGTATCATTTATCTGGATAACAGCATGCTTGTCAAGGTCGCGGAGGCTATATCCGGCATCCTTTACATCCTTAATGATAAGCCTTGCTGCGTTGCTTACCATGAAATATTCTTGATAGATACGAAGAAGATTGCCTGCTTCGTCCGAGTCGTCAGGATAAAGGAAAAGGGTAAGATTCTTTGAAATGTCTGTCTTGTCGAAATCTATACCATTTTTAACAAGACCTTCATCAAGTGAATCAACATCAAAAAGATGAAGCTTGTCTATACCGTTTTCATAGCCGACAACATCGATATCATACATTGTTGAATGAACTGTTCTGTCGCCAAACTTTACATCGAAGCCAACGTCGGTCTTACGAAGCCATGAATCCTTTTCGATCCAGTCATTCTTTTCTGCATTCTGAAGCCTGTCACGGAATACCTGTTTAAAAAGTCCGTAGTGATAAAGAAGACCCACGCCGCATCCATTTAAACCTAAAGTTGCGATAGAATCAAGGAAACATGCTGCAAGTCTTCCAAGGCCTCCATTGCCAAGACTTGGCTCCGGTTCCTCCTCTTCTATTGCTGTAAGGCTCTTGCCGCTCTCCTTAAGAATATTTTCAACTTCATCATAAACCCCAAGGTTTATAAGATTATTTGAAAGAAGCTTGCCGATAAGGAACTCTGCTGAAATGTAGTAGAGCTTTCTTGAACCTGCAATTTCTTTCTTTTTATCCATAAGGTCCTTTGTAAGCTGAAGGACGACATGGTAAAGTTCTGCATCAGTACACTGGTTTACAGGTCTGCCGTAAAGCTTTCTTGCGAGTGAATCGAAATGTTCTCTGATCTCCATGTGTTTTTTTCCTTTCGTGGTGGCAGAATAACAATCAGGTCATTCTGAAAAATAGGGTGCATATAGTTGTTTTTACTGCATTTACAGGATTTGTGCCTGTATGTTGTTTTCTCCGGTAACGTTTCCAGTTTGTATAATTGCAATATATCATAAACTAGATTTTTTGTCAACCACTCTCTTATATTTTTTAAATATATCTAACGAAAGCTCTAAATTTCCCTTGATTTTGCTATGAAAAATCACTATTCTTAGAGTAAAGACCGGTTGAAATATCTGCTTCAGGCAACACCTAAAAGCCACCTCATTGCCTTGCAGAAAAATTTTTATAGTAAGCGAAAAAATAATTGCGGATAGAGCTTGCTCTATCCAGCATTAATTCTCGGCGACGTTTATCGTAAACGAAATTACTTATTTCGTTTACGATA
>CADBPM010000036.1 GCA_902796595.1 uncultured Lachnospiraceae bacterium
GATGCAGTTGGTTTTGCCTACAGTTCAGAAATGAATAACTACACTGTATCTGATTCAGAAGGAAAACCGGTCCTTTTCTATTTAAATGAAGGAAACAACACTATAACGCTTGAAAATGTTATGGGACCTTTTGGAAGCATAATCACAGAGGTTGAGCAGAGCATGAGAAACCTCAACAATGATTATCTTCACGTTATCAGACTTACCGGACAGGCCCCTTACCGCTATATCGATTATCAGATAGCAACTAAGGTAAGCGGTTTTAAGGACAGCATGAAAGAGGAGAGCGAACGCCTCCGCAAGCTTATTGATGAAATAGTTGCAATAACCGGTGAGAAGGGTGAAAATACAGCACTTCTTGAAAAGATGGCAATAGAGGCTGAAAGCCTTTATAAAGACCCTGAAAGAATAGTAATGGAACTTGCCCAGTTCAAGAACAATGTATCTGCGATAGGTACATGGCTTGTTACTATCGAGCAGATGCCGCTTGAACTTGACAGCATTGTTCTTTCACCGGCAGATGGCAAGCTTCCAAAGCCTACCGAATCAGCATTTGCTTCAGTTACAAATGGTACGCTCAGATTTTTTGCATCATTTTTCATTAAATCAGGTGATGTGGGACAGGCAGAAGCTGCAAGCGATCCGCTTACAGTATGGGTTGCTTCTTATGGTAAGGAGCAGGCTCAGATCATGCAGAACCTTACAGACGATGGATTTACACCAAATTCAAATGTACCTGTAAGGATCCAGCTCATCCCTGCGGATGTTGTTCTTCGTGCAGCACTTGCAGGAAATGGTCCTGACGTTGTTATAGGGCTTGCGCAGAGTACAGTACAGGATTTTGCGATGAGAGATGCGACTTTGGATCTTTCAAAGCTTCCTGGCTATGATGAAGCTGCTTCAGTATTTGAGAAATCTACACTTGATACAGCTTCATATAAGGGCGGTGTTTACGGACTTCCGGAAACAGCAAACTTCTTAATGATGTTCTACAGACAGGACATTTTAAATGAACTTGGCATTGAACCGCCGACAACATGGAGTGATTTCATAAAGATGCTCCCTATACTTCAGCAGAACAACTACGGTGCATTTGTTCCTAATGCATACTTAAACGATGGAAGCGGAAACCTTAATTTCTTCCTTTCTATGGTAATGCAATATGGCGGAAATCCTTATACCGGTGAAGGAAATGACTACGGTATAAGTTCAGGTCTTGGCGATAAGGCTGCAATGGAAGCCTTCAAGGACTACACAGATTTCTATACAAACTACGGTATGGATAAGCAGATGGATTTCTCAAACCGTTTCAGGACCGGTGAGATCCCTGTCGGTGTTGTAAACTACAATACATTCTGTACACTTGAGATCTTTGCACCTGAAATAAAGGGTGAATGGACATTTGCTCCTATACCTGGTGTTATGAAGGAAGACGGCAGTGTAGACAATACTGTGCTTGTTGATACAGTTGATACTGTGATCATGAGCCAGACAAAGATACCTGATGAAGCATGGAAGTTCGTGAAGTGGTGGATGCAGTCAGACACCCAGCTTTCATACTGCCAGACAGTTGAATCTGTAATGGGTACAGCTGCAAGAGTTCCTTCTGCAAATCCGGAGGTTTTAAAGCAGCTTCCTTGGTCTGATGCAGAACTTACAGCACTTACATCACAGCTTGAACATTCAAAAGGTATTCCTGCGGTTCCTGGTTATTATATGACAGCCCGTATGGTTTCATATTCATACAGTGATGTAGTTACAAATAATTCAAATCCGCGCGAGACACTGTATCTTAACATCAAGTCTATTGATAAAGAACTTACGCGCAAACGTAATGATCTTTAAAGAGTGCAGCATCAGGCAAAGCCTAATGCTGCAATAAACGAGGACTAGCCGGTCATGAATAAACGCTCCCGCGTTGACCGGCAGAGTGCAGCATTAGGCAAAGCCAGATGCTGCAATAAAGGAGTGATCATGAACAACAACAAGGAATACAGGCAGTCGTTTTCAGAGATCTGGAAACTTCACAAGGATAAATACCTTATGATATTGCCTTTTGGCATAGTTTTCTTTCTCTTTACAGTACTTCCTGTTATCATAGCGATATTATTATCATTTACATCGTTTGATATGGTATCGGCTCCGAAGTTTATAGGACTTCAGAATTATATAAATCTTTTTGTAGAAGATGATATCTTTCTTATAGCAGTAAAAAATACTTTGTTTTTTGCGATAGTTACAGGCCCCGTAAGTTACATAATGTGCTTTATCTTTGCATGGCTTGTAAATGAACTACCAAGAATACCAAGGGCAATAATGACTCTGGTATTCTATGCACCTTCTATTTCAGGTAATGCCTACCTTATCTGGAAGCTGCTTTTCTCATCAGATACTTATGGATGGGTAAATGCATGGCTCATGAGACTTGGTATAACAAGGGAGGCTATCCAGTGGCTTTCAACAAAGGCATACATAATGCCTATCCTTGTTATCGTGCAGTTGTGGCTGTCTTTAGGTGTTTCATTCTTGACCTTTATAGCCGGTCTTCAGAATGTTGACGGAAGCCTTTATGAGGCTGCAAGTGTGGAAGGTATTAAAAACCGTTGGCAGGAACTCTGGTACATTACACTTCCTTCAATGAAACCACAGCTCTTATTCGGTGCCGTAATGCAGATTACAAGTTCTCTTTCTGTATCACAGCTTTCCATCGACCTTGTCGGTTTCCCTTCAGTGGATTATGCAGGTCATACAATTCTTACTCACCTGCATGACTATGGTAATATCAGATATCAGATGGGATATGCTTGTACTATAGCAGTGGTACTTTTCCTTATTATGGTGATCGGAAATATCATCATTCAGAAGGTACTGCGCAGGATAGGAGATTGATCGGAGTTTGATATGGCTGAGAAAAAGAAGATAAAAAAAGAGAGAACGGGTGGAATAATATCAGCACTGAAAAGGAGAAAGATAAGACGTAGGAACAGGTCACTTGGCGGGGACATAATACTTACCCTGACACTTGCTTTTTTTGGCCTGTTCAGTATATTTCCTCTCTGGTACATATTTGTAAGTGCTTTTAAGCCTTTCAGCGAGATATTTATATTCCCGCCGAAACTTACTGTAGACAATCCTACATTTAACAACTTCTTTGATCTTATGACGATCATTGAAGGGTTTGATGTTCCATTTTCAAGATATGCATTCAATACCTTGCTGATAACAGGACTTGGGACTCTGGGAACGGTCATATTTGGCTCGATGGCGGCTTTCCCGCTTGCAAAGTACAAGTTCCCTGGTTCAAAGCTTATGAATGACCTTATAGTTTATGCTCTTATGTTTTCGTCAACTGTAACGGCCATTCCTAACTATCTCATAATGTCAAAGCTTGGTCTTATCGACACCTACTGGGCAGTTATCCTTCCGGCAGTCGGTCAGACACTTGGACTTTTCCTTATGAGAAACTTTATAGTACAGGTTCCAAATGCTCTTCTTGAATCGGCAAAGATTGACGGAGCTAATGAATTTACCATCTACTGGAGAATAATAATGCCTTTGTGCAAACCGGCATGGATTACACTTATCATTCTTTCCTTCCAGCAGATGTGGGGCACGACAGGCGGTGTGTTCATCTATTCAGAAGAATTAAAGCCTCTGTCCTATGTCCTTTCACAGCTCATAAACGGTGGAATTTCAAGAACGGGTGTTGCTTCGGCAGTATCACTTATCATGGTAATTGTTCCGGTTACAGTATTTATCATTTCACAGAGTAACGTCATGGAAACAATGGCAACAAGTGGTATCAAGGAGTAACTTTTGCGAAAGGCAGATATGAAACGTATGTACAGAATAAAGAACTATAAGAAAAAGAGCAGATTCTTAAGTTTTGTGCTTATGCTTTTTGCTTTCATGATGCTCTTTTCACCGGTAAATGCAAAGGCAGCCACCGGAGAGAGCTTCGTATATGAAGGTTATACCTATGATTTCTTTGGAAACGTACTTGAAGCTCCTGCAGCTTTTCAGTATGAAAGAAGCATAGATGAAAGAAATATGGGTGGCATAAAGCTTCAGGGAATAGATGATGTCTGCTGTTCATCTGACGGACGTATATTTTTAACAGATACACTTTCAGGTCGTGTAAATGTTGTTGATGAGAATGGTAATTATATCAACTCCATCAAGGCAATAAAAGATGCGGCAGGAAAGATGGTGATCGATGATGCAAAAAAGCAGATAGTATTGAAGGCACCAGAAGGGACATTTGTTCATGAAAAGAACAATGAGCTTTACATAGCAGATCCTGAAGGACAGCAGATAGTAGTTTTAAATCTTGATGACTATTCTTATAAGAGAGTTATAAGAAAGCCTGACGGAATGACAGGAGCTACTCAGTTCAAGCCTTCAAAGATTGCTGTGGATGATGCCGACAGAATTTTTGCAGTCGTTCAGTCAAGTTATGAGGGAATCCTTGAAATGTCAGCCGATGGAAATTTCATAGGATATTATGGGGTAAATAAACCATCTGTAAATCTGGTTGAATATTTCTGGAAGTCACTTGCAACGGATGCCCAGAAAGAGCAGATGAAAAAGACCTTTGCGCCTGCTTTCAACAATATCGAAGTTGACGGCGAAGGCTTTATCATGGCAGTAACTTACGATTCAGCCGCAAATGATAAGGTATTCAGGCTTAATTCAAAGGGTGAAAATGTTTTAAGACAGGAAGGAAACGTAAAAGTAAGAGGAGATCTCAGGTCATCTCTTAAAGACAGGCAGAGCGAGTTTGTTGACATTGCTGTTTCCGATTATGGCACTTATGCTGTTATTGACAGAACAAGAGGCAGGGTCTTTATTTATGATTTCGATGGTAATCTCTTAAATGCTTTTGGAAGCCTTGGTAACCTCAAGGGGCAGTTCAAGGCGCCTTCAGGGATAGCATGGCTTGGTGATAAACTTGTTGTTACAGACCAGACTTTGAGCTGCGCATATATACTTGCTCCTTCAAAGTTCGGTACGGCAATGTTAAGAGCCAGTGAAGAGTATTACAATGGTCGTTGGGATGATGCCCTCGTATATTTTAACGAGGCTGTTGACCTTAATGCAAATTACGAAGTTGCTTATGAGGGTATCGGCAAAAATTATCTTATGAAAGATGATTATAAAAAGGCCATGTACTACTTCAAACTGGGTAACAGCAGAGCATATTATTCAAAAGCTTATTACGGATACAGAGGAGAGCAGCTAAGAAAGTTTTTCCCGCTTATAGCAATTATTGTGGTTGTACTTTTAGGCATGCTTTTCTGGTCGGAGGCAAAACGCAGTTTTAAGAAGAAAGGAGGGAACTGATGAAAGAGAAACTTGAATATTTGAAGCAGTCTCTCATACATCCGTTTGATGGATTTTATGAAGTACGTTTCAGACAGAAAGGAAGTATACTTCTTGCAGTTCTTATCCTTGCAATATATGGGATTGTTCAGTGTGCAGCATATCAGTATACAGGGTTTATCTTAAATTTAAATCCTGTATATGCCATGAACAGTGTTTCAATCTTTGTTTCGAGTGTTGCGATAGTTATTCTTGCGGCAATAAGCAACTGGACTGTAACGAGTCTTTTCAACGGCAAGGGAAACATGGCTTCTATCTTTATGGTTATGAGTTATTCACTTGTGCCACTTATAATTACTAAGATACTCGTCATATTCCTTTCAAATGTAATGACAATAGACGAGGCAATGCTTATCTATATGATAGAGGGCATAGGCGTAGTCTGGACTGTATTTTTGATAGTTTCAGGTTTGTGTGTGATCCATGAGTACGGACTTTTAAAGAACCTCGTAGTTATTTTATCTACTTTTGTTGCAGCTTTTCTTATTATATTTCTCCTTGTCCTCTTTCTTTCACTTGAGGAAAGGATGTTTGGATTCTTTGCAGCAGTATTTAAAGAGATCACAAGAAGAATTGTTCTGTAGACTGTCACTGATTTGCAATGATGTGACCAGTGCACTCGGTTTTGCCTGTGGCAAATTTCAGTGCTGAGTGCTCCTTAAATGAGGATTTATATGAAGAAGAAGATTGCGCTTGTGATAGTCATCTGTGTTGTGGCTTCACTTTTTGCTTACCTGGTACCTCCTGCTGTGAGCATGAAAAAGACGGCACTTCCTGATTACAGCAAGGAAGTGGTTAAGAGTGAAGAAGGCGAAGAACTAGATATAACCTCCGGAGAAAGTCTTATAGCTAAAAGCGGAGATACTGAATTATACTTTGATCCTTCTCTTATGAAGGCAAGAGTTGTTGACAGAAAAAAAGGTTTTGAATGGGCTTCTTATATGAAAGGAGCCGAAGGCGACGATGCGGCTTTACTTATAGTCAATTATCTTGGTAAGGACAACAATATTTATACATGGGATTCTGATAAATATTGCAGAGCATTTTCAAGCTATACCGTTTCAAAGCTTGACAATGGCGTAAAGATTGTTATGGATATCAATGAAGGAGAGGCAAACAGGTTTTTCCAGTATCTTCCTAAGAAGATGTCCATTGAAGAGTATGAAAATACATTTGTAAAGGGACTTGACGATGCCTTTTCGGCTGGTACTATAACTGAGGATGAGCACAAGAGGTACGCTACAACTCTTTCTCTTGTATACAGAAAGAGTATCACGGAGAAATGCTACGCCGTTACATACAAGGGAAATCCTCCTACATCTGCAACACAACAGATGATAAGGCTTGCGAGAGTTGTTGGTTATACCAAGGAAATGCTTGAGGCTGATGCCAGTGAATTTGATTTTCATGTTGATGAGACAGAAGTGGCAGAATTTTCGATAACCATGTATCTTGTTCTTGAAGACGGGGAGCTCGTAGCAAGAGTTCCATCACAATTAATGGAATCAATGAACGATTACTTTACGATTCAGAACGTAGAAGTGCTTCCAAACTTTGGTGCGGTAACAGCAAAGAACATGGAAGATGGATACATGCTTATACCAGACGGCTCTGGTGCTCTTATGAAGATGAACACATATAAGTCGGGCGTTCCGGATTATAAGAGAGCTGTTTATAACAACGATTTTTATTCAGATTATTATTTTGCATCCGAGTATGGTGAAGAACTTATGATGCCTGTATTCGGTATGACTTATGGTAAGCTTGAGTCGGCAAAGCAGGGCTACTTTGCAATAATCGAAAAGGGTGCCGAGATAGCCAATGTGAATACCAAGCTTGCAGGCAGCAGTGCTGATGGTGCAACGGATAACAAGATTTATGCATCCTTTGATACAGACCAGTATTCAAGAGTTCGTGTAAATGGACCTTATAACTCAGATTCACCTACGTACCTTGTTGACACGGGACTGATCCCATGCGATCTTACTGTAAGATATATGTTCTATGGCAGAGGTGTTACCTATTACGATATGGCAGAAAGCTATAAGAATTATATTGCCAGCCATAATGACATTACTCTTTCCTACAGGGACGGTAAGGGAAGCCTTTACATGGACGTGCTTGGAGCACTCAGTGTGAAGAAGCATATCATGGGTATTCCATATAATAGTACATCATCAGTGACAACATACAAGGAACTTGCAAAGATAATGGAAGACCTTGCAGGAACTCCCCTTGTTATAGATTATAAGGGTGCCTTCAATGGAGGCATGGACAACAAGGTAAATAACAGGGCAAAGCTTGTAGGTAAAAATGGAAGTGCAAGGGACCTTGATGATCTTCTTAAAAAAGCAGAAGAAGATGGAAACAAGATTTATCTTGATACAACCCTTTCAAGAGTTTACAAAAAAGGCAATGCTTTCAGAGAAAGAAGCCATGCCCTGAAGGATTATTCAGATAATCCGGCGACGATATACCGTTATGACAGTGTATTTGGATATCTGTCAGGATACCTTGACATCAAGGCACAAAGTTATGAGATACTTTCACCAGTCTATCTTAAAGGCGTATCTGATGCTTTTATAAAGAAGTCAGGAAAGTATAAGAATCTTGGTATATCAGACTTAGGCGAGCTTCCTTACGGAGATTACAATAATACAGCGAAGGTAGACCCTGTAAGAGCAGCTGGAACAGTCAAAGATGTATTTGACAAGCTTAAGGAAACAAGAAATCTTGCTATTTCAAATGCATTTATGAAATATGCACCTTATGCGGATGTGATTTCAGATGTTTCAAGAGACTCATCTGAATATGCAACATTTGCCTATACGATACCATTTAGACAGCTTGTACTTAACGGTATCTGCGATTACACAACAGAAAACGTCAACATGTCCTCAAAGGATGAAATGTATTATATTCTTCAGGCTGCAGAACTTGGCTCACTTCCAAAGTTTACTGTTATGAATGAAAAAGAGGATATTTTTAAGAATACATCCTATGATTATCTCTACTGCGTGAACTATGACAAGCTTTCGGAGACGATCAAGAATGTATGGTCAAAGTGCAGTGATATTTACAGTAAGATAGGAACCAACGAGATCACTGATCATGCGATCATAGAAGATGGCGTTTATGAAACTACTTATAAGAGTGGCAGAAAGGTGATCGTAAATTACAACCTTACTCCTGTAAATGTCAGTGGAACAGGCGAGATAGAGGCTGAAAATTACGTTATCCTTGATGAAAATGGAGATACTGTAGAATGAAAAAATTCAGAATGACGAGGGCAAGGCGAAGGACTCTTTATGGCCTGTTATTCTTGTCACCGTTTTTGATCGGCTTCCTTATGTTCTTTGCCATGCCGTTGATCCGTACTATTTTTTATTCATTCAATGAAGTCAGCGTTGGTGAGACCACAGGCGGAATGCAGTTTGCACCAAATGGTGTCAAAAATTATGTAGATCTTTTTACTACAGAAGTTACAACAAAAGCAGGAACCATGCTTGAACTTTTTGTTAATCAGAATGTGAACATGCTTATAAGCGTTCCTCTGATAACAGTGTTCGCACTTTTTATGGCACTCCTTGCAAACAGAAAGTTTAAGGGCCGTGCTCTTGTAAGAATGATTTTTTTCCTTCCAATCATTCTTGGACTTGCAGTTGTAACAGATATGCTTACTATGACCACAGGTTCGGATACAGTTCAGTCAAGTGGCGGTCTGTTTTCTGAAAGTATAGTGTCTGTGCTTTTAAATAATTATACCGGTATTCCTGTGAGAGTTCTCAATCCTATAATGCAGTATGTGGATAATATTTTTGAACTTATATCGCAGGCCGGCGTTCAGACACTTATCTATCTTACGGCACTTCAGTCCATAAGTCCGAGTCTTTACGAAGTTGCAAGGATTGAAGGTGCTACGACCTACGAGACCTTCTGGAAGGTAACTATTCCTTCTATTATCCACATTGTTATGTTCGTTGTGGTATATACAGTTGTTGAACAGTTTTTACAGTCTCAGATTGCAGAAGAAGTATATAGTTTCGCGTTCGAGCAGAATAAGATTGGTGTGGGTAGTGCTCTTTCAGTTGTATATATCATTAATGTTATGGCAATACTTGGAATTGTATTGCTGATCTTCAGAAAGGCGGTAAAGCGTTATGAATGAGAAAAGAACGGTTAACGTTGCACTGCTTTTTAGCGGGGATTCGGAGGGTGCTTACATAGCCAGAAAGAAGGCAGCAGGTGTTGTTATAAATATTTTCCTGATAGTACTTATTGCAGGACTTTGCTTTTCAATACTTTATCCGCTGTTAAATCTGGTTCCTATAGTATTTTCCAGTATGGATGACCTTGGAAACCCTAATATAATCTGGCTTCCAAAGAAATTTTCACTGGTAAGCTTCAAGGCGGCGGCGCGCTTTGTAATGCCTGCCGGCGCATGGACCTTGTTAAAGACGGTCATCTATGCGACAGCGATAATGTTTATCCAGGTTTTCTTTTCAGCTATGGTAGGTTATTCGATAGCAAGAGTAAAGTCAGTTTTTTCAAAGATTGCCTTCTTCCTTGTTATCCTTTCCTTCCTTGTACCAAGACAGTCATTGCTCCTTGCACAGTACATTTTCTTCAAGCACTTTGACTTCCTTGGTATAATGAATCTGGTGACAGCAAAAGGTGAAGTTGACCTCATCAACAACCCTATTGTACTGGTACTTCTTGCAATATTCGGTTTTGGTGTAAATCAGTCACTCTTCATATTTATCTTTTCACAGTTCTTCAAGAACATTCCTAAAGAGCTTGAAGAGGCAGCGATGATGGACGGCTGTGGTTTTATAGGAACTTATTTCAAGATAATGCTTCCTAATGCGATACCTACTATCTCAACCGTTTCAATCCTTTCATTTGTATGGAATTATGGGGATACTTACTATACAAATTATTTCAACGCAGAAGGCGGACTTATGTCAACACTTCTGTCAAAGACTTTTGTGGGTGCCAACAAAAACTATGTTTTAAATGCAGTGCAGACCTGGTTTGATCTGCCTACAATAAATGATTTTGCCTTCGATGCTGTAAAGCAGGCAGGTGTACTTATATACCTTATCCCGCTTCTTATAGTATTCCTTATCGGTCAGAGATATCTTGTTGAAAATATGGAGAAGTCAGGTATCGTTGGCTAATAAGGTCAGGGCTTTTGGTTTCGGGTCCTAAAGGAGCTTTTATGTACAAAAAATTATTATCGGTCGTTCTCACGGCCTGCGTTTTCGCATCCGTATTAAGCGGATGCAGGAATGCAAAAGAAGAGAATGCATCAAAGAAAAATGACGAAGCTGTGATATCAGCTTCGGTGGATAAGGGGAGTTTTGCTGTAAAAGAAAACCTTCCTTCACTTGATGTAAAAGAAAGTGCAACGCACCAGACCATTACAGGGTTTGGTGCAAGCTCTTGCTGGTGGTCCCAGTATGTAGGCGGATGGGATAAGCCTTACGGGGATAGCCAGGATACTCCTGTGAGAGAGCAGATAATAAAATGGCTTTATTCAAAGGATGAAGGTATTGGTTTAACAATATACAGATATAATGTCGGTGCCGGTTCTGCGGACTCGATGCTTGGGGATATTGGGGACGTGCACAGAAGGGCACATGACTTTATAGGCGTAGACGGAAAATATAACTGGGACAAGGATGCAAATGCTGTCTGGATGATGAAAAAGGCAGTTGAATATGGCGCAGATCATGTTATATTTTTCTGTAATTCTCCGGTAGATGACTTTACAACAAACGGCTATGCTCATGTGAGCAAGGGTAAAAAGGATAATCTTCCTGAAAAAAATTATGGTGCATTCGCGAAATATGTCTGTGATGTTGCCGAACATTTTATAGGAGAAGGGGTTCCTGTAAAGGAAATATCTCCTATAAATGAACCTCAGTGGGACTGGTTTGGCGGTCAGGAAGGCTGCCATTATGAGCCAAAGGCTCTTGTAAAGGTACTTAAGGCGTTTGTAAAGGAAGTACAGTCAAGACCTGCTCTTAAAGATGTAAAGATCACCGCCCCCGAAAGTGGCGAGTGGAAGGGCAGGACTCGCGAATATGTAAATGCTATCCTTTCAGATGAGGAGCTTGGCGCGTATTTCAACCAGATAGACTGTCATTCGTACTGGACAGGAGCAGGCGAAAAGGAAGCTTTCAAAAAATGGATGGATAATAAGTTTCCGGGAAAGACTCTTGTAGAGAGCGAATGGTGCGAAATGGTAAACGGCCGCGATTGGACAATGGATTCTGCCTACAACATGGCGGATGTTATCTGGGAGGACCTTACTATACTTGATGTGACAAGTTGGCAGAATTGGGTAGCGTGTGCGGACGGTGACTACAGGGATGGTCTTATTTATCTGAACGTAGGCAAGAAAGCCGCAAGACCAAACAGGAGACTTTGGGAATTTGGGAATTTCTCGAAGTATGTAAGACCGGGCTTTGTAAGAGTTGACTGCAATTCAAGCGTAGATGCGATAAATGATCTTCACCCGCTTGCCTTTACAGGGAAAGATGATAAGGACAGAGATGAACTTGTCATTGTTCTTACAAACAGAGGCGAGGAGACCAAGTTTGATATTAAGCCTGAAGGTGAGTACAGATCATATCGCCTTGCTGAAACCTCTCAGGATGTTGACCTTGTGGAGTCGGACGTCAATCCTGTAGACGGTGATATCACAGTTACTATTCCGAAAGAGTCGATAACTACCCTTATTCTTGAAAAATAGAAAGATAGCAGACTATGTCAAAGAAAACAAAATTTTATGAGATGGCACTTGAACTTCTTCGGGGAACTTTTGAGGAAGAAGGAATAGCAGATGAATCTGTCCGGAACATGACTCCGGACAGATTTCTTGATGTTTTAGGAAAGATTGAAGAAGAGGGCTTTCTTTATGCGCTGGATTCTGAGGTTGCGGCGGCTCTTTACGGCGATGCAGTGGATGAGAAAAGGTGCATAGATGCCTCGCCGGTGTCAGAGAGCATTTCAACCTGGCATCACGAAAGCATAAAGATAAGTGGCAGTGAGAAGACGTTTGAAATAAGGTTTCATACAGGCAGTCCGGTTGAAATAAGACTGATGAGGCTTTTGCCCGGTGAGGACGGCAAAAATTATTCTTCAAACGGAAAGATCACAATGGCAAGATTCGCTACTGATATAAATGGTGAACTTACAGTAAAGCTTGTCTGCGGAAAGTACCTTGCAAGGATATCAAAGGGAAGCGAGTACACGATAAGGGAAGATATTATTGAGGGAAGGGAAGGGGACAGGCTTGAGAGAACCTACACACTCAGTAAATTTGCTGATATAGACTATCTTGCAGGAGATCTTCACCACCATTCTGTATTTTCAAGTCCGGCCTATGGCGGAACGGATGATGTTATAGAAGAACCTCTGACAATAAGGGACTCAATGATGGCAATGGGGCTTTCGTGGGGAGCCTTAAGCGACCATCATAATGTTTTAAATCATGAAGAATGGAAAGAATGCAGGAAAGAGGACTTTTTCCCTCTTATCTCAAAGGAGATATCCACTTCAAACGGACATGTGATGCAGCTTGGTGTGGACAAGGATGTTATTTATGATATTCCTGATGATGCCAACAGGACGGATGAAGTCCTTAGAAATGAATTTAAAAGGGTAACTGCAGAGATAAAGAAAGAAGGAGGGCTTCCGCAGTTAAATCATCCGTGTGACCGGCAGAAGTCCATTTCTTGGAATCCGAATTTTTATGACCTTATAAATATATTTGAAACTGTAGAGATATGGAATGGTTCCCATCCATTTACGACGGGCACGACAGACGATAATGCATACCATCTCTGGCAGAGGCTTCTTAAAGAAGGACGTTTTATTCCTGCGACTTGCGGCAGTGATACCCACAACATACATGCAGACGATTATCATCTTTTCTTTGACGAGATGATGCAGGTAAGCCGTTTTATCAGTGAGGACAGGTTGAAATGGGAAAAGACCTATCCGGATTTTTGCCATGTTTTAAACCTTATCATCACAAAGATCTGTCCGACTTATGAAAAATGGCTTGAAAACAGTCTTACTACAGGGTGCGTAAGAACTTATGTAAAGGTAGAAAAAGAGGCTTTAAGTAAGCTCTCCTATAATGAAGCCATGCAAAAGCTTTTAGGAGCTTTAAGGGCTGGCAGATCATTTTTAACAAACGGTCCGCTGCTTTTTGCTAAAATCTGTGAGGCAAGAGGGAGTAAAAAAGGAAAGGTTTTTGAGATAACCCTCATTTCAAACAGACCACTTGATAAACTACTTATAATGACAGAGGATGGTCTATATAAGGAAGTTGGGCTTGACAGCGATAAGACAAGAAGAGAGTCTAAGGAAGGAGAACTTCCATGGTATGACTACAGTATGAATTTAGAAGAAGAAATCAACTCAAAATATGTATATTTCAGAGCTATGTCTGATTATACCAATCAGGCGATAACAAATCCGTACTCTTTGAAGTGAGAGGAATATTATGGAAGAACAAAGAATAAAGGAACTTTTAGAGGTGTTATCTTCATCGTTTCAAAAAATTCTTTATGAGGATGATGAGCAGTTTCTTGAAAATATGAAGGATAACAACCTTGCGGGGGATGATGTAAGAAAATATCAGCATTGGGAATGGACACAGGGCGTCGGACTTTATGGTCTGTGGAAACTTTACGATAAGACGGGAGACGTTCGATACAAGGAAATGCTTGACAGGTTTTATGATGAGGCATTTAAAACAGGCCTTCCTGCAAAGAATATAAACACAACCGCGCCAATGCTGCCGCTTTCTTTTCTTGCAGAAGCAGAAAAGGATGAAAGAAAAATGTCTGTCTGCAGGCAGTGGGCAGAAGCTGTCATGAATGAATATCCCCGCACCGAAGAAGGCGGACTTATCCATAGGACAAGCGATAGTAAAAATGAAGGAGAACTTTGGGATGATACCCTCTTTATGACAGTTCTTTTTCTTGCGAATATGGGAAGAATTGAGAACAGACAGGACTACATGGATGAGGCAGTTTACCAGTATCTTGTTCATATAAAATACCTTACAGACAGGAAAACGGGGCTGTTTTACCACGGCTGGACTTTTAATGGACGCAACAACTTTGCAGAAGGTCTTTGGGGGCGTGGCAACAGCTGGCTTACGGCTTCTATACCGGAGCTTTTTACGATAATAGATGTACCGCCTTATGTGAAAAAGTACCTTGTAAATGCGCTTGTCGGTCAGGTGGACGCACTTGCGAGATTTCAGGATGGATCAGGCATGTGGCATACCCTTATAGATGATAAGACTTCTTACCTTGAAACAAGTGCAACAAGCGGATTTGGCTATGGCATTTTAAAAGGAATCCATGAAGGGCTTCTTTCTGATAAGTATAAGGATGTGGCTTTGAAAGCACTTAAGGCTGTCGCAGACAGAGTTGCAGAAGACGGAGTTGTAAAGGATGTTTCTTATGGAACACCAATGGGAAGGGAGTCAAAGGATTTTTACAAGGAAATACCTATAATGCCTATGCCATACGGACAGGCAATGGCTATGCTATTTTTTATAGAGGCACTTTGGGAATACTAAACGCAAAAGGAAATATTTGATATGGAAGAACATTATAAAAGAATACTTGCCGACTCAGAAAAAAGACTTGTTTATTTTCTGAAAGATCAGATCATGGACAGGGAAGACCCTCACTATGGGGCATTTGCAGACAGAAGAGGAGTCATAGAGGCAAAAGTTGCTCTTTATGATATAGAAACGATGGGAGCGTGCTATCTCTGCCCTGACAGTAATTATTATCACAACAGGGATATATTTGAAAGGATAATGGCAGCCCTTTCTTATGTATCAAGTGTTCAGCATGATAACGGGCTTTTTGACTATGTAAGCTGCAATTTTAATTCCGCTCCAGATACAGCTTTCTGTCTGGTTGCCATAGTGCCTCTCCTTAAATATCTTGACAAGATAAAGAGAAGTGTGGATGAAGAGGCACTTTTTGTAAAGATAAGGTACATTATCCATCTTGGAGCAAGAGGAATTATGGAGGGGGGCTTCCACACACCTAATCACAGGTGGGCGATAGCAGGAATGTTGAAATTCTGCGGCAGTTATTTCAACGAGGTTGAAATGATAAAAAGCGCCGACAGGTATCTTGCGGAAGGAATAGACTGCAACGAGGACGGAGAATACTCTGAGAAGTCGGCAGGAAATTATAATACTGTAAATAATGATGCCATGATAATGCTCGCTGAGGGTACAGGGGATGAAAGCTATCTTGATAATGTAGAGAGAAATCTTTTTATGATGCTCCACTACTGGGAACCGGACGGCACTATATTTACAGCCAATTCAACGAGATTTGACAAGGATAAGAAGGTTTACCCCGTTTACTATTATCCTGAATATATGCTTTTGGCTGAAAAAAGGAACATTCCAGAGTTTTACCAGATGTGCAACTCTATAATGGACATTGTAAGAGACAGAAATCTTCTTGCACCGGACTGCCTTATCTACTTCCTTAATAATCCTTCATGGAGAAGCAAGGAATATGAAGAGTCCTATGCTTACCCTGACTACAGATCTTTTTATAAGAACTCCAATATTGCAAGGGTAAAGGAAGGAAATTATACCTATACAGTAATGGGTAGTAAGTCCGATTTTCTTTATTTCAACGCGGGGACCATAAAGCTTGCACTTAAAGTGGGTGGGTCTTTCTGCGAACACAGGGCTTTTATAAGTGAAACTATGAGAGAGGAAGGTGAAAATGGATATCACCTGCATGAAACAATGCATGGCTGGTACTATCTGCCGTGGTCAGATGAAAAGAGACCTGATACAAATGACTGGTGGAAGATGGATAACGCATGCAGGGATAAGCTTTACGGACCTGACCTTGATATAGATGTTTTTGTTAAGGGAAGCCCTTATAAGGACGGAATTGACGTAAGAGTAGTTACAAGTTCGGATGCTGTAAAGGGAGCTCCATGGAGACTGGAACTTGCCATTATGGGAGCAGATTTTCTTGAAAACAGTCATCTTGCGACAGGGCTTACTGGCGGAGAAGCACTTACAGTGAAGGACGGTGATATAGTTGTATCAAATGACAGGGATGCCATTACTATAGGGCCTGCTTTCGGGGCACATCACTTTATGGAAGGAAAGGAAGACAGTGAAGGGAGAATGGCAGGCGCTTCTACTGTTTACTTTACAGATTATACCCCGTTTGACAGGACGATCAAGATAAGATACAGACAGTAAATATCTGCAGATGCCATTTCTACAGAAATTAAAGAGCCTTTCATATCGTGCAATAGCGATATGAAAGGCTCTTTTGTGCGAAAAAGACAGAAAATTCAATACAACTATCAGAAAATTTAAGAGAAATTATTAAGTAAATATAAAATTAGCACTCACCTGTTGACAGTGCTAACAAAAGTGGTATAATCATAATTGAACAAAGGGAAAGGAAAAGAAATAAAAAAGATTTCCCTTTGAAAAGAAAAACAACCGTATAAAACGGCAGAATAAAACCCGGCAGAAACCGAGGCAACAAATAAGGAGGTAGAGTTATGTTATATCCTAGTATTTTTGGTGAGAATTTAGTTGACAGTGTATTCGATGGTTTCGATCGTGCTTTCAATCGCGAATTTGATAAATTAAGCGAGCACAACCCTCTGTATGGCAAGAATGCTTCAAGGCTTATGAGCACAGATGTCAGAGAAAATGACAATGCTTTCCTTATGGCAGTTGATCTTCCTGGTATGAAGAAAGAGGATATCAAGCTTACCCTTAATGATGGTTATCTTACTATCTCAGCCGGAAAGAATACAGAAAACGAAACGAAGGATGATAACGGAAGGCTTATCAGGAAAGAGCGTTATGTTGGTTCTATGGAAAGAAGCTTCTTTGTAGGCGAAGAAGTAACAGAAGATGATATCAAGGCAAAATTTGAGGATGGAGTGCTCAATCTTACCATTCCTAAGAAGGAAATGAAGAAAGTTGAAGCAAAGACCATTGCTATTGAATAAGCCGTAAGCGTGGTAAAATAGAGGCATAAAATATGCCTCTATTTTTTTGCAATTTTTTTTTTAAAAGAGTTAAAATAATTGTGACCACTTTTATTGTCTTTCCGTCTTTATAGGTGAAGGCGATAAAGAGATCGCAAAAAAATAAACAAAACAACCGAAAGGACAAAGATTAAAATGAAACACACAAAAATGGCAGCACTCGTACTTGCACTCACAATGGCACTTTCAGTTTCAGCCTTTGGAACAAGCACTTATGCTAAAAATGCAGGGAAAGAAATGCCCGAAACAAAGGTAAGCGTGCCGGCAGGAATCAATATAGAGAAAATGAATGATGATTATACAGACTATTCATTTAAGCTTATGGCAGAGACCCTTAAAAAGTCAGGTAAAAAGAATGTTATGATATCGCCTGCATCTGCTATGATTGCACTAGAGATGAGTGCAGCAGGAGCAAAGAAAAATACACTTACGGAACTTACAGATGTTTTCTCAGAGGGGACAGGTAAGAAATCTTGCCAGATATATGCAAAGTATCTGCTAAATAAGATGAATAAATCCGAGAATGTGAAATTCAGTGCTGCAAATGCTGCATGGTACAATAAAGAACTTGTAGGGGACAGGATAAAGAAGACTTACATTTCAGACTTGAAAAAATACTTTAATGCAAGTGTGCAGGCGGAAGATTTCAACAAGAATACTGTAAATAAAATAAATAAGTGGGTTAAGAAAAACACTGATGGCATGGTAGATGGTATTCTTGATAAGCTTAAGCCGGAGGATATAATGGTGCTTGCTAATGCCGTTGCCTTTGAAGGTGGTTGGGATGAGCAGTATGATGATTATCAGGTGACAAATGAGAAATTTAAAAATGCAGATGGTACGAGCAGTAAGGCGACAATGCTTAATTGTACGGAAGCTCCGTATTTTGAAACAAAGAAGGCAGTTGGATTTTTAAAGCCGTATAAGGGCAGAAAATATGGTTTTCTTGTCATGCTTCCGAAGGACAAAAAGGTAAGCGCCAAAAACCTCCTTTCCGGAATGACAGGTGAGGATTTTAGAAAATTTGTAAAGAGTAAAACTTATACCTATGATGTGAACACAAAACTTCCGGAATTTAAGTATGATTTTGATATGAGTCTAGTTGCCCCTCTTAAGAATATCGGTGTGAAGGATGCTTTTGACCGAGATCTTGCAGATTTCAGCGGAATGGCAACTCCGAAAGAGGGCTATAATATTTCTATTTCGGATGTGCTTCATAAGACACATATCGAACTTGATAAGAACGGGACAAAGGCGGCAGCGGTTACTGCTGTGATAATGATGGAAACCACAGGTCTAAGAGAACCAAAGCCGGTAAAACAGGTATACTGCGACAGGCCGTTTGCCTATGCTATAGTTGATATGGAGTCTATGATACCTATCTTTATTGGAACAGTAGACAATCTTTGATGTGCTTTTACATTAGAAAGGAACATGATGAAAACAGCGTTATCTATAGCGGGGAGTGATTCAAGCGGCGGAGCAGGAATACAGGCAGATATCAAGACGATGATAATGCATGATGTTTATGCCATGACAGCGATCACAGCTCTTACAGCTCAGAATACTACAGGAGTAAGAGATATAAGCATTGTTACGCCTGAGTTCTTAAAGGAAGAACTGGATGCGGTATTTGAGGATATCTTTCCGGATGCAGTTAAAATAGGGATGATAGGTGAGGCTTCTCTTGCGAAAGTCGCAGGAGAACGCCTTAATTATTATAATGCGCGCAATATAGTGCTTGATCCGGTAATGGTGGCTACAAGCGGGAGTACGCTTTCAGGGGATAGGGCAGTATCAGCTATAAAAAAGGAGCTTATGCCTATTTCAACCTTGGTCACCCCAAATATACCGGAGGGTGAAGTGCTTTCTGAAATGAAGATAGAAAATTCAAAGGATATGGAGAAAGCCGCAGAATATATAGGAAAAACTTACTCCTGCGCGGTACTCTTAAAGGGAGGGCATAGTATAGAAAATACTAGTGACCTTTTGTATGACAAGGGGGAATTTACATGGTTTTTTGGAGAACGCATTGATAATCCTAATACACATGGTACAGGATGTACCCTTTCAAGCGCCATAGCTTCAAATCTCGCAAAGGGAATGGATGTAAAGGCAGCGGTTAAAAATGCAAAGAACTTTATATCTGAAATCTTAAAAAGCGACCTTAACCTTGGAAAGGGCCCCGGACCTCTTGACCATGGTGTCAAGATCAGAAGAAAAAGTAGGTTTTAGGTTTAAATGTGTGGGGGACTTGTGGTATAATATGCGCATAAGTAAGCGCATATTATATCTGCCTGCGGCAGACGTCTCCCAAATGGGAGCCGCCAAAGCACGTCCCA
>CADBPM010000037.1 GCA_902796595.1 uncultured Lachnospiraceae bacterium
GCTATCGGAATAGGACGAAAAGGTACTATTGATAAACCATATATTTTACGAGCACCATTTTGGACCGTAGATACGCTATTTTACTGCATTCCTAAGGATGGATATGATTTAGACTTTACAAGCTGCCTTTTTCAAAATGTTGATTGGAAGAAAAAAGATGAATCTACAGGAGTACCAAGTCTCTCGAAAGTAATTATAAATAATGTTGAGACAGCAGCTCCCTCATATGATGAGCAGAGAAAAATAGGCGATTATTTCAAAGGAATCGACAACCTTATCACCCTTCATCAACGTAAGGTTTGGCAAATGAGAGAACTGAAGAAATACATGCTTCAAAATATGTTCCCATATAACTGAGAAAAAATTTCTTCGTTTATTATTAAAAAGAAATAAGCATCCTGCATGGTGGTAGGATGCTTAATTTTAAATGTTTTACGGTGGAACTCGAATATGTGAAGGTTGGGGATTATTTATATCCGGCACTTGAGGTGAATTCTGAACCGGAAGAGCCACTAACAAAGTACGGTCTTATGAGGAAGAATTTCCTTAAGGAACATCGCAGAGGAACTTATACTGGGATGATGCTTGAGGGAGAGCTTAAAGAACACTGTCTTAAGATACAGAAGCAGGCAGAAGAAAGAATGAAGGTACTTGTGGAGCAGATGATGAGAGCTGATGAGCAGATGAAAGCAGTAGATCAGATGCGCTGGGTTAGGATGATGAATAGTATTCGTGAGAGAGCGGAGGAGATTGTTAGGAATGAGATTATATTTGTTTAAGTAAGTTGTGTAGAGTATTCTGGTAATAAATTTTTTCACAAGTGTAATTTGAAAATGGTTAGGATATTGATATTCGGCGCACAAACGATTATAATATGTTTTACATATGTTCGGAGGTCAGATATGGACTATATTACAATTAAAGAGGCTTCAGACAAATGGGGATTATCTGTAAGGAGAATCCAAACATTATGTAGTGAAGAACAGATTGATGGAGCGATTCGCTTTAGTGGGGTGTGGGCAATACCAAGTATTGCAAGGCGTCCCGTAGATCATAGAGTAAAAACAGGTCGTTATATAAAGTCAAAGGAGCACTTTGCAACGCCTGTGCTAAAGTGGGCAGGCGGAAAAACACAATTATTACCAGAATTAACATCAAGAATGCCTAAGGAATATAATAAATATATTGAACCATTTATTGGGGGCGGAGCATTATTTTTTAGGCTGAATGCAGATAAAGCAATTATTGCAGATTCAAATCCTGAATTAATTAATATGTATCATGTGGTTGCTAAGTGTAGTAACCTTTTAATTGAAGCTCTCAAAGAATATAAAAATGATGAAGAAATGTTTTATGAGGTTAGAGCAAAAGATTGGACAGAATGTGATGAAGTTGAAGCAGCAGCTAGGATGATATATCTTAATCACACATGCTTTAATGGACTATATAGACTTAATCGTAAAGGACAGTTTAATACTCCTTATGGCAGATATAAAAACCCTACAATATGTAATACTGAAAAAATTTATGCGGCATCAGAGGTTCTAAAAAAAGCAGAAATTGTTTGTGGTGATTATTTGGATGTGTTAAAGAAATATGCAAAGAAGGGGGATTTTATATTCCTTGATCCGCCATATGTTCCGGTATCGGAATATGCAGATTTTAAGCGATATACAAAGGAACAATTCTATGAGAGTGATCAGCGTAATCTTGCAGAAGAGGTGCATCGGTTAGTTGGTAAGGGGTGCAAAGTTATGCTGACAAATTCTAATCATCCTTTAGTTCATGAATTATATGGTCGTTATAGAATTGATATTATTCAAACAAAAAGAAATATAAATAGAAACGGGGAAAAACGTAATGGCGAAGACGTCATTGTCACCACATATTGAGGAAGAATCTTATGCAAATAAGCAGATGGGGTTATTTCCTCCGACAAGATACATGGGCTCGAAAAGTAAGTTACTTGAACATATTTGGAATGCATCGTCACAGTTTAAGTTTAATACGGTTATAGATTTATTTTCTGGTTCAGGAGTTGTAAGTTATATGTATAAAACCCATGGTAAGGCTGTAATCAGTAATGATTATATGGCTATGGGTGGAGTAATAACTAAGGCATTAGTAGAAAATAGCAAAACAATTCTTATGCCTGATGAAGTAGAAAAACTTACTGATATGAGTACAGATACGGATTCTTTTGTAGCTGATACTTTTAATGGGATCTATTATTGTGATGAGGACAATCATTTTATAGATGTTGTTCGATCAAATATATCAAGAATGGGTGATCCATATAAAAAAGCCATAGCGTTAGAAGCGCTCATAAGGACTTGTATAAAAAAGCGTCCAAGAGGAATATTTACATATGTTGGAGATAGATATAATGATGGACGGAAAGACCTGCAAAAGTCTTTTTATGATCACTTCGTGGATGCAGTAAACATTATTAATGAAGCAGTATTTGATAATGGAACTATCTGTAAATCTTATAATATGGATTCAATGGAATTCAACGAAGCAGCAGATCTTGTATACATTGATCCACCATACTATACACCTAAGTCAGATAATGAGTATGTTAGAAGATATCATTTTGTTGAAGGATTAGCTCGCGACTGGAAGGGTGTGGAAATACAGGAACATACGAAAACGAAGAAATTTAAATCATATCCTACACCATTTTCAACAAAAGATGGAGCAGCTCAAGCATTTAGTTCGATATTTGAAAGGTATGCTGATTCAATTTTAGTGGTTTCGTATTCATCAAATAGCCTTCCAAATATGGAAGATATGATTTCTTTACTAAAAAAATATAAAAATAAAGTTGATGTAATTCCGATTGATTATAAGTATAGCTTTGGAACAAGAAATACCGTTAAGAGAAATGATGTGAAGGAATATATATTCGTAGGAGCATAAATATGGCTAAGAGCGATATTATTAGAATTGACTTGAACACTTATAAGGTGGTCGATCATGTTAAGCTGTTGACGGAGTACGGTGAGCGACTAAAAGATATAGTCAGAATTGTGAAAGATCCGGTAGATATATGGTTAATCGGAAATACCGGAATGAGAAATCCATGGAGGATACCGAGCGGATTTAAGGTTTATGCTGAATCAAACCTTGTAGGCAAATTGAGAACACCCGATGATCAAATGGCTTTTAAGCAACTCCTTTTTGAAAAAGGTGAAGCAAGTGGAGATGTGAATAAGGATAAAAGTGCAAGCATAACCAGAAAGTATCGCTTGATGTTTAACAAGTATGGATTTGCATATCCGGAAGTTACAAAAAAAGATGGATTCATGCAGGAAGAATTAGGTGCGGTAGATGCTATAACGCCATTAGGAGAAACATTTTACAAAGCGGATAGTGTTACTGCCCAGCAAGAATGTTTTCTTCGCGGACTAATTGTTCCAATGGAAAGATTAAATGAAACATCAACATATTCACCGCTTTTGTGGGTTTTGTCTGTAATGCTGGAACTAGAAAAACGTACCGGAGATACAAAGCTTAACTTTATCGAGTTTGCTACATGTGTTCAGACAACAACTCCGTTAGCTAACTTACCTGATTTAATTGATGAAATACTTGAAATAAGAAATAATCGTAAAGAGGCAGAAAATAAGAAGAAGTTTGATAGAGAGCTTGTGCATAAAAAGTGGGAGCATCACTATCTTAATCAAGAAGGGAACTTTAAGGATTATGCAGATATGAACATCCGTTATCTTGTATCTGCAGGAATCATAAAACGTGCGGGTAGAGGCATAATATTAGCAGCTGAATATCATTCAATGGCAATAGAATTAATAAAAAATGTAGTTAGTTCGGCACCATTAAAGGAAAGGCTGACAATGCTATGCAATGGAGCAGCGCTTCCTACAGATAATCAGGATATTGCGTATAAAGTTTTGAATGATATGATCGCAGAACTTGATTATTATCATATTGATTATGAAATGCCAGATATTCCTCTTGATTCTGCAAAGAATATTAATCTTGTCAGAAATTCCTTAAAGAAAAATATCGATTGCTTTAAAGAAGAACAGTATGCACTCCGTCAAGCGAAGGACTGGAGAGAAATATACGAATATATGAATTTGCTTATAGTAAATAATGGCAAAGAAAAGGAGTTGGGGGAAGATTACATTATAAAGGTTCCAAAATCTGAAGCGGCAGCATATTTAGAGTGGATATTGTGGAGAGCTTTTCTTGCTATAGATCATACAGTTAATAAACCTTATGAGGCAAGAGGATTTAACATAGATCAAGACTATCTTCCGGTTGGAACAGCACCAGGCGGTGGACCAGATATGATATTTGAGTTTGAAGACTATGTGATTGTTGTTGAGGTAACTATGTCGACAAATTCAAGGCAGGAAGCTATGGAGGGAGAGCCTGTACGGAGGCATGTAGCCGATATAGTGATGGAAAGCAAAAAGCCGGTATATGGGGTTTTTATTGCAAATAAGATAGACTCAAATACTGCGGAAACATTTAGAATTGGAGTTTGGTATAACCAGAAAGATGAGAGGCTTGCTTTGAAGATAGTTCCGTTCACTTTGGAACAGTTTTCTGAGTATTTTAAATATATGTTTAGCAGCAATAAGAGTAAACCAGAATATTTCTTGAACTTATTTGAAAAGTGCTTCAATTCAAAGGATTCAAAAGATGGACCGGCATGGAAGAAAGAGATAAATGAGATTGTTAAAGAGCAGATATTCATGGAAAATATAAAATGATTTTATAGCTGATAGTCTTTATAATAAAGGAGAAGAGAAAATGTCATTTGATGCACATGAAGATAAAATCAGGGAGTTGTTTAATAGGAAAGTGTATAATATACCGCGTAATCAAAGACGATATGTGTGGAAAAAATCAAATTGGCAAGAATTGTTCGATGGTGTTTTATCGGTTGTAGAGGGAAAGCTGACATCGCATTTTATAGGTAGTATTGTTTTGAAAGAAGATGATATGGAGAATGGTCTACCAAACTATTTGATTATTGATGGTCAACAGAGAATCATTACATTGTCTATATTTTTATCATGCATAATGTATTGGTTAAAAAGAGAAGGGATGAAAAGCGACTTTAATGGAACTAAACCATACGTAATAGCTAAGGATGATAAAGATAATGATGTTGTGATGGTAACTACTGATGATGGGGCTTCTTTGGAGAGCATTGTGAAAACTATTTCTGAAATGGATGATACTAATTTTGAGAAAATTACACCCACATCTATGATAAAAAGCAATATTTATAGCAAGTCGGATGAAAACATTGGGGAAGCATTTAAGTTCTATCTTCAGACCATCAGCGATTATTATAAACAAGTTGGGGCGGAAAATCTTCTAAAATTAAGAGACGCTGTTAGAGATATTACTTTTGTAAATATAACAGCTACTACAGAGGAAGATTCATATACGATTTTTGAAATATTAAATGCCCGTGGTCAAGATTTGGCAGATCATGAACTATTGAAAAACTATATTATGAGATATATTCAACCTGAAAAAAAGCGTGATAAGGCTAAATTGGAGTGGCATTCTATTGAAAGTACAATTGGTAACAAGAACATGGTTGAGTTTATCAGGCATTATACAATTCACAAATATGGTGATAGTGGAAGGAATAATAAATCTGAATATAAAACTATTCAAGATAATAATAGAGGGAAGAGTACACAAGAATTACTTAAGGATATTCAAAAAAAGTCATTGTACTATTCAGTGTTGTTGTCTCCTGCTGGTGAAATAGATGATCACAATAGAAATGAAACAGAGTATAGGGTGTTTGAGTTCTTTAGAAAAAAAAGGCAAAAACAAATGAGACCTGTTTTATTAAGTCTAATCACTAGGAATAAAAGTGGGGAAATAAGTGATGAGTTATATAACAAAACACTGAATTTTCTATACAATTTTTATGTTTGCTATAACATTATAGGTGCGGAAAACTCAAATAGATTGACTAATACACTCAACAAGTATGCAGTAAAAATAGAGAATGAATATAACGAAAACATAGTTGCTGAATTTGTGAGTGAATTAAAAAAGAAGTTGCCAACGGAGGAGATGTTTAAAAACGCATTTTGCAATGTGGGGTGGTCGAAAAGGTCTAACATATATGAAGGAGAAAAAAATAAAGATAGAGTTCAAACGGTACTGGAAGTGTTAGAAAGATACTATAATAATGGATTTTGCAATACGGAATTAACTATTGAACATATTTTGCCAGATAGTCAGAGTGATGAGAATGGGCAAATTGGAAATTTGATACCATTAGAATCAAAACTGAATGAAAAATGTGAAGACAAAGAGCTGAAGGATAAAATTCCATTTTATAGTAAATCATCTTTTATATCAGCTCGCAATTTTTCCAATAGGTATAAAGATGAAGTATTTGTTCCTAGTAAGAGGACAGAATATATGGCTAGATTGTTCTATAAAGATATTTTGAAATTATAGTATTCAATTCAGGGATACAAGTCAGACTGCTGTGATACCTTTTTGATACCTATTTATTTTACTGCCATAAATAACAGGTCAAAATTGTATAATACAGATACGAGAATACCTATATAAAATATGAGTTATAAACCCGTATGGGTTTGCTACAATGGATCCTAGATAGTGGCAATACGAAAAAAGTTATGGTTATTCGTCAAAAATAGTGGGTAGTCGTATCCACCGATTCCTTCCCTGGAGTATAGTTGTGTGACATGGGGATGTCAAGGGA
>CADBPM010000038.1 GCA_902796595.1 uncultured Lachnospiraceae bacterium
ATAATTGCGGATAGAGCTTGCTCTATCCAGCATCATTTCTGAGCGCCGTTTATCGTAAACGAAATTATTTATTTCGTTTACGATAATATTTTCTCCTTTCTATTTTTTGCAATAAAGGCACGCATCTGACCTATTATTATTGAAATAAGTATTATATAGATCACGTTCACATTGAAGATAAAATTTGCGATAAAAGCAAGCACCATCAGGCAATCCAGTATTATATCTTTTTCTTTTACAACGCTTTCAGCCATGTCCCATGTGGTTGAAATGATGACAGCACCGATTCCAGCTGTCATTCCCTTTAACATAGCACGGATTATCATGTTTGCTTTAAAAATTTCGTAGAAAAAGGAAATCAATGTGATAATGACAAATGGAGGTATCACCGCACCAAGAACAGCAACAAGGGCTCCGACAAGCCCAGCCAGCCTGTAGCCTACAGCAATTGCCCCGTTTACAGCAATAGGACCGGGAGCACTCTGCGCGATAGCAACAAGGTCAAGCATTTCAGCGTCATTTATCCAATGGAGCTTATTTACAAATTTTTGCTTGAGCAGTGATACGATTACATACCCTCCGCCGAAGGTAAAGGCGGAGAGGTATAAAGTAGATAAAAAGAGCTGTAAAAGAATATTCTTACTTTGTTTGTTTTCAGACATTATTTTATTATATCCTTATAGCATTCAGGTCTTCTGTCGCGCATAAGTCCCCATTCGAGTCTGTCGCGGGCAGAGGATTGCAAGTCAAATTCTGCAATTAGAACTTCTTCTGTATCTCTGCCTGCGGACTGAACAATCTCACCTGTACTATCGGTTATAAATGAAGAACCGTAGAAGGTAAGAGCGGATTTTTGACCGCCATTTGCTTCCGATGGTTCTACAGTTTCGGTGCCGATGCGGTTTGCAGCAATCACAGGTACTATATTTGCAGCGGCATGTCCCTGCATTGTACGTCTCCAATGCGGCATGCTGTCTGTGTCAAGAATTGGTTCGCTTCCTATGGCAGTAGGGTAGAGGAGGACTTCAGCACCGTTTATTACAAGGCTTCTTGCAGTCTCCGGAAACCACTGATCCCAGCAAATGCCCACACCTATGCGGCCTGCGCTTGTATCCCACACCTTAAAGCCTGTGTTTCCTGGTGTGAAATAAAACTTTTCCTGATAATAGTGGTCATCCGGAATATGTGTTTTTCTATATATCCCTAAAAACTTTCCTGAGTCAAGGATAGCAACTGAATTATAAAGGACATTGACATCTTTTTCATAGAAGCTTATAGGCATTACTGTGTTGGTTTCGGCAGTAAACTTTAAAAAATGTTTCACTGCATCGTTTTCCATGACAGGCTTTGCAAACTGGTAATAGTCATAGCGTCTTTCCTGACAAAAGTATTGTCTTTCAAAAAGCTCCGGAAGAAGGATAAGCTTTGCGCCTTTTTCTACTGCCATTCGGGCAAGCCTGTCAGCATTTTCAATACTTTTTGCTACATTAGGGTAGCATTTCATCTGCACTGCGGCAGCGATAAGTTTATTATTCATAATTTTTGTTTATTTAATAAAAGAAGGTATCTGAGAGGTAACACAGTGGATATTTCCACCGCCCAAAAGAATTGACCTGCTCTTTACAGGAACAATTGTTCTTTCCGGGAATTCTTTTTTCAGTATATTTACAGCGGTAATGTCATTTTCGTCGCCAAATTGAGGAAGAAGAACGGAGTCGTTTGTTATGTAAAAATTGACGTAGCTTGCTGCAAGCCTTTCGCCTGCCTCACGTTCATCCTCGCCATCCTCAAAGATGTAGCCGGCAAGTTCTTCTTCTTTTATGGTTACAGGCTTTTTGGGCACAGGAAGATTTACAACTTCTATTTTTCTTCCCTTTGCATCTGTTTCACTTGTAAGGACTTTTAGGTCTTCCATGGAATAGGCGTATTGAGGGTCATTTTTATCATCGGTCCATGCCAAAAGAACCCTGCCAGGCTTTGTAAATGCGCAGACATTGTCCACGTGCTCATTGGTCTCATCACCGTAAATTCCATGAGGAAGCCAGATTATTTTTTTGATTCCAAGGGTGTCTTTCAGGATAGCTTCAATCTCCTCTTTACTAAGCTCTGGATTCCTTCCCTTTGAAAGAAGACAGGCTTCTGTAGTTATAAGCGTGCCTTCGCCATCTGTGTGGATGCTTCCGCCTTCAAGAACAAAACCATCTGGAAAGCATTTGTTATAATGCATATCATACCGGTCTGTGCCAAGAAAAGAGCAGATTTTTTCGGCAAGTCCGTCATCCTTATCCCATGAAGGAAGAAGCCCGTCAACTTGTCCGCCCCATGCGTTGAATACCCAATCTATGCCGATGATCTTCTCATCGGCATTTTTAACAAATGTCGGGGCGGTATCTCTTGCCCAGGCATCATCGGTGGTGTATTCCAAAAGAAAGACAGGGAAGTTTCCCTTTATCTTTTTTTTAGGTTGAAATGCACCGGTAAGCGTTGTGATTCCTTTTTCTTCAAGCATTTTCGAAGCTTCGGAGATATGATCCCCGTCACAGACAAGGACAAGAGCCTCGGACTTTGTGATAGCGCAGATCATTTCAACAAAGGTTTTCTTTGCGTCACGACAAGAAAAAGGAAAGCTTCCGGGTCTTACCGGCCAGATAAGTATTGTGCCTGTGTGTCTTTCGTATTCTGCCGGAAAGTGGTATTGGTTCAGTGTTTTTGCAGAAATCATCAACCAAGCCTCATTTTAAAATCTTCATAACCGAATTGTTTTATAGTTTCGCAAGAGCTGTCTTTGTGAAGTACAATAAGTGAAGGAAGTGGCATTCCGTTAAATGTGTTATTTTTTACAAACGAATAAATTGCCATATCCTCAAAAATAAGCTTATCTCCGATTTCCTTTTTCTCCGGGAAGGAGTAATCTCCGATCACATCTCCTGAAAGACAGGTGGCAGAACCGAGCCTGTAGGTAAAAGGAAGGACTCCTGCCTTGCCGGAACCAAAAAGAGGAGGGCGGTATGGCATTTCAAGAACATCAGGCATGTGGCAAGCAGCACTTGTATCAAGAATCAGATTTGTAACATCGCCGTTAGTTGTTTTATCTATGATCTCTGTTACAAGGTATCCTGCATTGAGGGCAACTGCCTCGCCTGGTTCAAGATACACAGTAAGTCCGAATTCATCCTGAAATCTTTTTATCACTTCGATAAGAAGGTCTATATTGTAGTCCGGCTTTGTGATATGATGACCGCCGCCAAGATTTATCCATTTCAACTTGGAGAGATACGGACCGAATTTTTCGATGACTGCATCGGCTGTTTTTTTGAGTGGTTCAGCGCCCTGCTCGCAAAGAGTGTGAAAATGGAAACCGGTAACTCCATTTAATATAGTAGGATCATCATCAAGGGCTTCTTCAAGAGAGGAAAGAGTTATGCCAAGTCTGCTTCCGGGAGCACATGGATCGTAAATTTCATGCTCCTTCTGCGTGGAAAGCTCCGGATTTATTCTTATGCCGATCTCGTTTTTTCTGCCACTATTACCGGATAGGCAGTAATCTTTGAAATGCATAAGCTGGTTTACGGAGTTGAATATTATGTGGTCACAGATCTTACTTATCTCTGGCATATCTGAGTCTCGGTATGCGCCTGAAAAAACATGAGTTTCTCCGCCCATTTCCTCGGCACCAAGCTTTGCTTCATAAAGCCCTGAGGCTGCTGTTCCCGACAGATATTTGCCGATAAGAGGGTATAAAGGATAGAAGGAGAAGGCCTTCTGGGCAAGAAGTATCCTTGCCCCAGTCTTCTCCATCACATTGCTTAATATTTTGCAGTTTTCCTCTATTTTTGCCTCGTCTATTACGTAGCATGGTGTTTGTCTTGTAACTAATGAGTATAAAACAGAGTCATTCATTTTGGGTTAAAGTTCTCCTTAATCAACTAATACAGGGTTTTCTTCAACGGTCCAAGGAAGTCCCCATTTATTAAGAGCCTCCATATATGGATCCGGGTCAAATTCATCTGTAGTGAAGACGCCTGCCTTCTTCCATTTGCCGCTTACAACCATCATTGCGCCGATCATTGCAGGTACGCCGGTAGTATAGGCAACTGCCTGAGAGCCGACTTCTTTGTAGCACTCTTCGTGGTCGCAAACATTGTAAATGTAAATGCTTCGTTTCTTTCCGTCTTTTTTTCCAGTGAAGATACAGCCGATGTTGGTCTTGCCCTTGGTGCGAGGACCTAAAGTTGCAGGATCAGGGAGAAGAGTCTTAAGGAACTTGATAGGTACGATCTCTCTTCCCTCAAACATAACAGGAGAGGTGGAAAGCATTCCTACATCTTCAAGGCATCTCATGTGGTCAAGGTAGCTCTGTCCGAATGTCATAAAGAATCTGATTCTCTTTACCTCAGGCATGTTGCGGCCGAGAGCCTCTATTTCTTCATGGTGAAGAAGATACATATCCTTAGGACCGACCTCTGCAAAGTTATATTCACGCTTGATGCTCATTGCAGGAATTTCAATCCATTTTCCATCTTCCATATAGCTTCCCGGAGCGGAAACTTCGCGGAGATTGACTTCCGGGTTGAAATTGGTAGCAAAGGCGTATCCATTGCTTCCGCCGTTGCAGTCAAGAATATCTATCGTGTCTATGCTGTCAAAATAATGCTTCTTAGCGTATGCAGCAAAAACACTGGTAACACCCGGATCAAAACCTGTGCCGAGAAGTCCTGTAAGACCTGCCTTCTTGAATTTCTCTTCGTAATCCCACTGCCATGAGTAATCAAAGTAGGCTGAAAAGCCCTTTTCCTTACAGCGCTTTTCGTAAATCTCACGCCACTTAGGATCATCTGTGTCCTCCGGCTCATAGTTTGCTGTATCGATGTAATCGATACCTGCTTCAAGGCAGGCATCCATGAGTGCAAGATCCTGATAAGGAAGTGCGAGATTTAAAAGTGCATCCGGCTTATAGTCTTTTATAAGTCTGACAACGGCTGGCACATCCATTGCATCAATGGCAGCAGTAGTGATAGCTGTTTTGGTCTTACCTTTTAAGCTTTCTGCGATGGCATCGCACTTGCTTTTTGTCCTGCTTGCGATGCAGATTTCTGTAAATACATCGCTGTTCTGACAGCACTTATGGATAGCAACATTTGCCACACCGCCTGCGCCTATAATAAGTAATCTGCTCATATCAAAAATCCTCCTTCTGTACGGCCAATCTGTCCTTTTTGAAATTTACCTTCTTCTTCTTCAAGAATGTCCTCGACATATTTTGGAAGCATAAAGGCACCCCTGTGAAGATTGGTTGTGTAATAATAGGTCTTTATATGTCTCTCCTTCCAGCGATCCGGGTTGAAATCGTTGAGAGGGTGATATTTCTTGCTGGCAAATCCGAATACCCAGTAGCCAGAAGGGCATGTAGGGATGTGCGCCTGGTAGACACGACTTATCGGAAATACCTTGAAAACTTTTCTATGCATTGCGCGGAAAGATTCTTCGTCGTCATCAAAGAAAGGAGAACCATGCTGATAAACCATGATCCCGTCATCCTTTAGAGCCTGGAAACAGCTTCCATAGAACTCCTTTGTAAAGAGCCCTTCTGTATGACCGAAAGGATCGGTCGCATCGTTTATGATTATATCAAACTCCTCTTTCCTTCCGCGGAGATATCTGAGTCCGTCCTGATGAACAACGTGGACACGAGGATCATCAAAGCCTTTGCTTGCTTCCGGAAAGAATTTTTTGCAGACTTCCACCATCTGCTCGTCCGGTTCGACAACCTCAATATCGACAATCTCAGGATAGGCGGTCAGCTCTCTGGCAACACCACCGTCGCCGCCACCGATTATAAGTACCTTTTTTACGTTGGGGTGGACTGCCATCGGTACATGAGTTACCATTTCATTATATATAAATTCATCCGACTCTGAGAAGAGTATATCGCCGTCAAGCATGAGGAACCTGCCAAGATCGGGGGCCTCGAACACTTCTATGCGCTGGAATTCGGAATCGGCGGAGTAGAGCTGCTTGCTTACCTTTATGCCCATGCTTACAGAATCTGTGAATCTTTCAGACACATGGATGTCTGTTGAAAATGCTTCTGACATATTTTCTTCCTTATACATAAAATCTCATCAGTTTTTAAGCACCCTTATATATTCCGTATCCGGATCTGCGGTACCCTGAAGACTGCAGCCTTTTTCCTTGGAATATATTATATGGTCTATTATATCCTGCGTGATAAGCTCGCCCGGAGCGAGGATAGGAATACCAGGAGGGTAGGACATTACTGATTCACCTGCGATCTTTCCGGCAGAATCCTTTAACAGGATGCTTTCCTTTTCGGCATTAAACGCCTGCTGAGGTGTTGCCGTAACATCCGGAGTTACAGCATCGACTACAGGAAGCGAGGAAGGGTCCTTTGCATAAAGTCGCTTGATATCCTCGAGAGCTCCAACAAGTCGCTCTATTTCCTGAAGTCTGTCGCCTATGGAAATATATGCCATAATATTTCCTATGTCGCCGAATTCCATCTGGATATCGTATTCGTCGCGGAGAAGATCATATATTTCTATTCCGGTAAGACCTATATCTCTTGTGAAAATGCATAATTTTGTAACATCAAAGTCAAAGATATCCTTGCCGTCTATAAGCTCTCTGCCGTAGGCATAATACCCGCCGATATTGTTTATTTCCTCTCTGGCATACTCAGACATATTTATAACCTTGTCAAAGCTTTCCTTGCCGCGAAGAGCTAAATTTCTTCTTGAAATATCAAGGCTTGAAAGAAGAAGGTAGCTTGCAGAGGTTGACTGCGTAAGGTTTATGTACTGCCTTGTAAGCCCCGGGTCAATATTGGGACCTGTCAAGAGTATCGAGCTTTGTGTAAGGCTTCCGCCGGATTTGTGCATTGATATTGCAGCCATATCGGCTCCGGCGTGTATGCCAGCTAAAGGAAGACGGTCGTTGAAATAAAGCTGCGTGCCGTGAGCCTCATCTACAAGGACTCGCATTCCCTTGGAATGGGCATACTCAGTAATCGACTTTATGTCTGAACAGATACCGTAGTAGGTAGGGTTTATGACAAGGATTGCCTTCGCATCAGGATTCTCGTCTATAGTCTGTTTTACTGTGTCAAGCTCCATACCGAGAGCTACGCCTATGCGGTCGTGGATCCGCGGCCTTACATAAACAGGTCTTGCACCACAAAGGATAAGGGCATTTATAACTGATTTATGCACATTTCTCGGGAGGATGATCTTGTCACCGTTTTTTACGCTTGAAAGGACCATCGCCTGCACGGAGGAAGTTGTGCCGCCTACCATAAGGAATGCATGCGCTGCTCCAAAAGCATCAGCACACAATTCCTCTGATTTTTTTATTACTGATACAGGATTGCAAAGGTTGTCGAGCGGCTTCATACTGTTGACGTCAAGACTGACGCACTGCTCACCAAGCAATCTGACAAGCTCTGGGTTGCCACGCCCCCTTTTGTGGCCGGGTACGTCAAATGGAACGACGCGCCTCCTTTTAAATGCCTCAAGTGCCTCACAGATCGGGGCATGAGTCTGTTCTTCTATATTCATCAGACCGCAAAATCTCCTTATTATATAAATTCAAAGAAAGTTTATCATTAAAGAATAGCAGTGTCAATAATTACAGCGGTCTTTTGAAGGTAGAAATATCATGGCATGCTGCTTTGCAGTTTACTCCAATAAAAGAGATGAAGTTGTTTGTTAATTTTACTTTTTGTGATGCTATTGCGGGAAATCTAAAAATTATATTTTTTATTGCAGTAAAACTTTAGAAGTGTTATACTTGTGTTGTTGTAGGGAGCTAACCGACGTATGACAGAGGTTCATAGTCTGAAAGCTTTCAAATGTAATCAACAAGGAGGAATTTTATGTCTAACGTAGATCTTACAAAGTACGGTATCACCGGTACTACTGAGATTCTTTATAACCCAAGCTATGAGGTACTCTTCAATGAAGAGACCAAGCCGGAACTTACAGGTTATGACAAAGGCCAGGTTACTGAGCTTGGCGCTGTTAATGTTATGACAGGTATCTATACCGGACGTTCTCCAAAAGACAAATTCATCGTTATGGATGAAAACTCAAAGGATACAGTTTGGTGGACAACACCTGAATATCCAAACGATAACCATCCAGCCAGCCAGGAAGCATGGGCTGCTTGCAAGGATCTTGCATTAAAGGAACTTTCAGGCAAGAGACTCTTTGTAGTTGATGCATTCTGCGGTGCCAACAAGGACACTCGCATGGCTGTTCGTTTCATCATGGAAGTTGCATGGCAGGCACATTTCGTTCGCAACATGTTCATTAAGCCTACTCCTGAAGAAGAAGCAAGCTTCGAACCTGATTTTGTAGTTTATGCAGCTTCAAAGGCAAAGGTTGAAAATTATAAGGAACTTGGTCTTAATTCAGAGACAGCAGTTCTTTTTGATATTACAAGAAAAGAGCAGATCATCCTTAACACCTGGTATGGTGGTGAGATGAAGAAGGGTATGTTCTCAATGATGAACTACTTCTTACCTCTCAAGGGTATGGCTTCAATGCACTGCTCAGCAAATACAGATATGGAAGGCAAGAATACAGCAATCTTCTTCGGTCTTTCAGGTACAGGTAAGACTACACTTTCTACAGATCCTAAGCGTCTCCTTATCGGTGATGATGAGCACGGCTGGGATGATAATGGTGTATTCAACCTTGAAGGTGGCTGCTATGCTAAGGTTATCAACCTTGACAAGGAGTCTGAACCTGATATCTATAATGCGATCAAGAGAGACGCTCTTCTTGAGAACGTTACTGTTGATGAGTCAGGTAAGATTGATTTTGCTGACAAG
>CADBPM010000039.1 GCA_902796595.1 uncultured Lachnospiraceae bacterium
CTTGGCTTTGGCAGAGGAGATTTGGATGAAAATGTACGGGAAAACTTTAAAAGGGTAACAGGAGCACTTGGCATAGATTATGAGCGTCTCTGTTTTTCTAAGCAGACGCATACAAACAATGTAATAATTGTCAACGAAGAAGATGCAGGAAATGGCATCAGTAAGCCAAGACCTTACGACAATGTGGATGGACTTGTTACAAATGTCTTAGACCTCCCTCTTGTGATTTTTACCGCCGACTGCATACCACTTTTTTTATATGACCCCGTTGAAAATGTAATTGGTGCCGCTCATTCAGGGTGGCGTGGCACAGCAGGAAAGATAGGAAAGGTCACTGTAGAGAAAATGTGTAGTGAATTTGGCTCGCGACCAGAGAATATCCTATGCTGCATAGGTCCTGGAATCTGTAGGGACTGCTATGAGGTAAGCAGTGATGTGACAGAAAAATTCGTGGATGCTTTCGGCAGGGAAAACGCAGATAAGATAATAAGAAGATCTGTATATAATCCGGATGATCCTAGTAAATATATGCTTGACCTTTGGATGGCATGCAGGCTTAACTTTTTGGAGGCAGGAATCACTGAAGAACATATTGAGGTGACCGATTATTGTACAAAGTGCCATTCAGAGCTTTTTTATTCGCATAGAATAATGGGTAACAAAAGAGGAAGCATGGCAGGGTTTATATCGCTGTAGAATATATGATTTAGATTTTTGTCTACTGTAGTTTATTGTATCTAAAAGTGAACAAGAATACTTATTGACAATACTTTTTTACCATCTTATACTTGAAATGCTTAAATTTTTAATACTTATAAGGAAGGATCGTAACATGATGAAGAAAAGCAAATCACTTTTCCTGATCGTGCTTGCGGCTCTGGCTGTTACACTGACCGCATGCGGGTCAGGCGACAAGGCAGGAAAGTCCTCTGAGAATGGCAGTTTGAGTACTGTTAAGAGTACAACTCTAGAAAGCAGTGCCAAAACTGACAACTTAGATGATTCTTCAATTACTATCGGTATTGCTCAGGATCTCGATAATCTGGACCCTCATTATGCAACGGGGGCTGGTACTAAAGAGATACTCTTCAACATTTTTGAAGGCTTGGTAAAACCGGACAAAGATGGTAATCTTAATCCTGCTGTGGCAGAGTCCAGCACTATTTCGGACGATGGCAAAACCTACACATTCAAGTTAAGGGACGGTATCAAGTTCCAGAATGGTAATCCGGTCACAACAGATGATGTAATTTATTCTATAGAGCGTTGTGCCGGTACAGATGGAAAGGATCCTCTTGTATCGGCATTTTCTGCGATTAAGAGCATTAAAGCAACGGACGATTCAACAATCGTGATAGAACTTGATGCTCCTGATACAGAATTTTTAAGTCAGCTTACAGTTGCAATCATCCCCAAGGATTCGGACCCTTCAAAGGATCCTGTCGGCACAGGTCCATACAAGTTTGTAAGTCGTGAGGAGCAGTCCAATGTCAAGCTTACAAGATTTGATGACTACTGGGGAAACAAGGGAGCGATAAAGGATATCACTCTTAAAGTTGAAGCTAATGCAGACAGTATCGTTATGGATCTTGAAGGTGGTTCGATAGATATGTTTATGCGTCTTACTGATGCCCAGGTTAAGCAGCTGTCAGATAAGTTTGATATCTATGAAGGTACTATGAACCTTGTACAGGCACTTTACCTTAACAATCAGGCTGAACCATTTAATAATGAAAAAGTTCGCAAGGCTCTTTCCTATGCTATTGATCCACAGGGAATAATGAAGATCCTCTCAGGCGGCAAGGGAGCGCAGATAGGTGGTAATTGCTATCCTGCATTTACAAAATATTTTATGCCTGAACTTGTGGATACTTACAAGATGGATATAGAGAAGGCAAAGTCTCTTCTTGCGGAAGCTGGCTATCCGGATGGTTTTACCTTTACAATAACTGTTCCATCAAACTATGCACCTCATGTTGACACTGCACAGATCATTTCAGAGCAGTTAAAGCAGATAGGTGTTACTGCCAAGATTGAAAAGATAGAATGGAATGCATGGCTTTCAGATGTATATGGTGACAGAAAATATGAATCAACGGTTGTAGGACTTGATGCGTCTACCCTGTCCGGAAGTGCACTTTTTAGAAGATACAGGTCTGATGCACATAATAACTTTACAAATTTCTCTGATGCTGAATATGACAAGACACTTGATGCAGCGCTTGCAGCAACAGCTGATGAGGAGAAGGTAAAATACTATAAGCAGTGCGAGCAGATACTTACAGATCGTGCAGCCAATGTTTATATCGAGGATCTTCCGGAATATGTGGCTCTTAATAAGAAATATACCGGATATACATTCTACCCTCTTTACCTTCAGGACTTTACAACATTAAGTTTGAAATAGTAATACAATAAAGTGGCATAGCATTTCGAGTAGGTGGAATAAAATCCCCTACTCGATTATTGTATTATCGGACAAAGTACGGTAATACACTCTGCCTGCCATCGCGAAAGCGATAGAATATGGCCGGCTAGTCCTTTATTGTCGTATCGAACCTTGTTCGATATGACACTCTAATAATATCTTTACAGGAATTAATATGAAATCTGTATTAAAAAAACTGATAGCTATGCTTCTGACACTTATCATAGTGTCATTTTGCGTTTTTCTTGCATTTGCGATAATTCCGGGCGACCCCGCAAGGGCAATGCTTGGAACGGAGGCTACTCCGGGAGCCATAAACAGACTTCGTGAAGAGATGGGGTTAAATGAACCCCTGCTTGTACGATATGGAAAATGGATAGCAGGATTTGCAGCAGGAGATTTTGGAATTTCGTACTCTTACAGTAAACCCGTTGCAGATCTTTTAATAGATAAGGTACCTATAACTGTTGCAATGACGATTATATCTTTTGCGATGATCCTTGCGATCTCAATTCCTCTTGGAATAATTACAGCAAGATATAAGGGCGGTATCCTTGACAAGGCAGTAACAGTTCTGACTCAGATAAATATGGCTGTTCCGCCTTTTTTTTCGGGCTTTTTAATTACTCTTATATTTGGACTTACTTTAAAATTTTTTGTTCCGGGCGGATATATTTCCTACAAGGAAGACATGGCAGGTTTTTTTGCCTATATGATCTTTCCATCATTTGCCATAGCTATACCTAAATCAGCTATGACGGTAAAACTTCTTCGCAGGTCTCTTATTGAGGAATACAGAAAAGATTATGTAAGGACTTCCTATAGCAGAGGTGCTTCTACAAACTGGGTATTTTATAAGCATATCCTTAAAAATGCAATGATACCGACTGTTACTTTTCTTGGCATGGTCCTTTCGGATATCGTTGCGGGAAGTATCGTCATAGAGCAGGTTTTTGGAATTCCTGGATTTGGAAGGATTCTCCTTACCGCCATTCAGAACAGAGATTATCCTGTTGTGGAAGCGATAATCATGTTCCTTGCAATAATTGTTTTACTTGTAAATTTTGCAGTTGATGTGCTGTACAGGATCATAGATCCAAGAATAAGTGCAGGGGAGGCAGGTTGAAATGAAAAAGAAACTGATAAATTCCTCCCAGAAAGGCTTTATGATAGCGGGAGGGATAATAACCGCTGCTATGCTTATTCTTATAATAGTAAGTATTTTTTATACACCATTTGATCCTACATATATGGATGCTGAAAATATTCTTGCAGGACCGTCCCTTAAACACTTTATGGGAACCGACAACATGGGGAGGGATATATTTTCAAGAGTAATGGAGGGCAGCAGGACAACACTCCTTATCGCAGCAGGCACCGTTGCTTTCGGCACCGTATTTGGCACTGCAATAGGTGCATTCTGTGGTTATTTTGGCGGCATGATAGATGAAATCTTGATGCGTATAATAGATGCGCTCTTTGCATTTCCAAGTATACTTCTTGCCCTGGTTTTTGTAAGCCTTTTTGGCACAGGAAAATATAATGTTATCATTGCGCTTGGAGTTGCATTTATACCAAGTTATGCAAGAATAGTAAGAAGTGAATTCATAAAAGAAAAAAACATGGATTATGTTGCCATGGCAAAGCTGTGGGGAGTTTCAGATATAAGGATAATGGCTGTACATATCCTGCCGAATATTTCAACCGTTCTTGTTTCCTCGATAATGATAGGGTTTAATAACGCAGTTCTTGCAGAAGCAGGGCTTTCTTTCCTTGGGATAGGAGTACAGCCGCCGGATGCTTCGCTTGGAATGATGCTTTCTGATGCAGGTCAGTATATTTTTTCATCCCCTTTCTATGTTTTGGACCCGGGGTGTGTGCTTGTACTGTTGATTCTCGGTTTTTCACTGCTTGGGGAGGGATTGGGTCGTGAGAGATGATATCATACTTTCGATAAAAGATTTAAACCTTGTATTTCATGATCATGATGCACCAGAAACAGCAGTGGAAAGTTTCTCCTTAGATTTAAAAGAGGGGGAGATAGTAGGACTTGTAGGCGAGTCCGGTTCCGGAAAAAGCCTCACAGCTCTTGCAGTTGCAGGACTTTTGCCGCGTCACAAGCTTACAGCGAGCGGAAGTATCCTTTACAAGGACCTTGACCTCCTTTCTATTTCAAGAAAGGAACTAAGAAAGATACAGGGGAATGATATAGGAATGATATTTCAGGAACCTATGACGAGTCTTGATCCTGTAAAGAGGGCGGGAACACAGGTGGAAGAAAGCCTTCGGATACATCAACCGGAGATAAAAAAAGATGAGCGTAAAAAGAAAGCATTGGAAATGCTTGCCGCTTGTGGTTTAAATGATCCTGAGAGAGTTTACAGGTCATATCCGCATGAACTTTCCGGCGGAATGAGGCAGAGAGTGATGATAGCGGCAGCAATGATAGGGGCTCCGCGCATTCTTATAGCTGATGAACCTACAACAGCACTTGATGTCACAGTTCAGGCACAGATTGTAAAGCTTCTTACAGATATAAATAAAAAACAGCACACTACCATGATATTTATTTCACATGATCTTTCGCTTGTAAGAAAGATAGCGGACAGAGCCATTGTCATGCAGAATGGCAATATTGTGGAAGAGGGTGAATCTTTGGATATATTTTACAATCCAAAACATGAATATACCAAAAAACTTGTTGCAGCGATTCCTGAAGTCCCACAGGTAACTTTAACGGGAGGATGGATAAATAAATGAGTGATATTCTTACTGTAAAAGATCTGAATGTGTATTATTATATGCATAGAGGCATTTCAGGAAAAAAGGAAAAACTACATGCTCTTAAGGATATATCATTTTCAATGCACGAGGGAGAGATTCTTGGAATTGCAGGTGAATCAGGCTGCGGCAAATCTACACTTGCAAAGACTATCTGCGGAATGAATAAAAATTTCACAGGAACACTGATTCTTACATGTAAATCGCCACAGATGATCTTTCAGGATCCTGCTGGGAGCCTCAATCCTTCAAAAAAAGTAGGATGGATTTTAGAAGAAGCTTTAAGAAGTGGCTGTAAGGAAAAAATTTCAAAAGAAGAGACAGAAAAAAGGATTTTCGAAGCGGCAGAAGACGTGAAACTTGGAAAAGATCTGCTTACAAGATATCCTTATGAGCTTTCAGGGGGACAGCGCCAAAGAGTTGGCATTGCGGCTGCAATAATAAGAAAACCAAAACTTGTGATAGCGGATGAACCTGTTTCTGCACTTGATGTCACTATTCAGGCGCAGATTATGAACCTTTTAAAGTCTCTGCATGAAAAGCATGGCATTTCAACCATTTTTATATCACATGACCTGCGGGTTATCTATAAGCTTTGCGACAGGGTAATCGTTATGAAAGAGGGGCGCATGGTTGAAATAGGAGACAGGGATGCAATTTACAGTGCCCCGAAGGAAGAATATACGAAAGAGTTGCTGCTTGCCAGCGGAATCGGAGAATAAAAGTGAACTGGGATGAAGCTATGGCTTTGATGCATGGAGCCGATTGGAAACATGCAAAAATAGGACTTGAGAGGATGCGTGACCTTTTGCATCTTTTAGGAGATCCTGATAAGAAACTGAAATTTGTGCATATCGCTGGTACCAATGGAAAAGGCTCCGCTTCAGCCATGACAGCAAGTATACTTAAAGAAGCTGGTTTTGTCACAGGACTCTATATATCCCCGAATGTCGGCGCTTTCAACGAGAGAATACAGATAAACGGTGAATATATTTCTGACTGTGAACTTAAAGAAGTCTTTTTAAAAGTAAAGGATGCGGTGAGCCGTCTTGAGGAAGAACCGGTGGATTTTGAACTTATAACTGCCGCTGCCTTGCTTTACTTTGCGGAAAAGAAGTGCGATATAGTTGTGCTAGAGGTTGGTATGGGCGGCAGGCTTGATGCCACCAATGTTATTGATCCGCCTCTTGTGGCAGCCATCATGAATATCGGCTTAGACCATACCGCTGTGCTTGGTAATACTATCGGAAAGATTGCAGGGGAAAAGGCAGGAATAATAAAGCATGGAAGCGATGTGGTCGTTTATTCGCAGTCTGACGAAGCCATTTCTCCTATAAGGAAAAAGTTTGCCGAAGTGAGTGGTGACGGGGATTTGCTTGTGATCACTGATCCGTCAAAGGTGAAGATATTAGAACAGAACCTGTATGAACAGAAATTCGTCTATCCACTTTTTGGTAATGAAATCTTAAAGCTTGGAATGGTTGGCACTTATCAAGTATATAATGCGCTTGTTGTACTGCATGTTATTTTAACCTTAAGAAAAAAAGGATTTAGGATAAGTGATGATGCAGTTAAAAATGGTCTTGCTGCGGCAAGGTGGCTTGGTAGATTTGAAGTTTTAAATAATGATCCCGTTGTGATCGTTGATGGTGCGCACAACCCGAATGGAGTACGTGCTCTCGTAAGAAGCTTGGAGGATCATTTTCCAGACAGAAAATTTATTTTTGTAATGGGTGTTATGGCAGATAAAGACTACGGTGAAATGCTTGAACTTACTGCACCGCTTGCAGATACATTTATTGCAGAGCTGCCGGATAATGAGAGGGCACTTAAAGTTGAAAGCCTTGAAAAAGAGATAAGAAGACATTTTAAGGGAGCGGTCATCACATTTCCATCTGTGAAAAAAGCAGTAAAGGAGGCTGTAAGGCTTTCATGTGAGAAAACTGCCAGACCTCCTGTAATCTGCTTTGGATCACTTTTTCAGGTGAAAGAAATAAGGGAATTATTTTCATAAAAAATATATTTCTTTTTATGTGGAGGCTACGCCCCCTTCGCACATATTTCAAAAAGAAGTTCCAAAACCCCGCAGAGGAGCATTACACTTATAGGACTTATTTTTTTGAATTTCTTCTGGCGGAGCAGTATTAAGGCGAGCGCAAAAAGGAATAGCCCCATGAGATTGACTCTGATGGAGTTTATATTTGCAATTGAAAGCTTTTCTGGTATATTTGTAAGGATTGCAGGTATAAGAATCTGCAGTCCTGCCGCAAGTATCATTGCAACTACCGCAGGGCGGAGGTTTTTTAAGACTGTCTGCATACATGTCGCTTTTTTGTATTTGGCATAAAAATAGGCGATTATCGTGACTATGATGCAGGAAGGAGTGATAACACCTAACGTTGCAGCAACAGACCCGGGTATGCCTGCAAGCTTGCTTCCTATAAAGGTAGCAGCGTTTATGCCGATAGGTCCCGGCGTCATCTGCGATATGGTGACAAGGTCTGTGAAGTCGGAGCCGTTTATCCAGTGATTTTTTTCTATAACTTCCGCCTGTATAAGTCTTAGAGCGGCGTATCCACCACCAAAACTGAAGGCTCCTATTTTAAAGAAGGAAAAAAATAGTTTTATGAGTAGATTCATTTATAGTAAGCGAAGAAAATAATTGCGGATAGAGCTTGCTCTATCCAGCATCATTTCTGAGCGCCGTTTATCGTAAACGAAATTATTTATTTCGTTTACGATAAGTCGGTGGCAAAAAATGCCGCCGACTTAATTTTGCGATAAATCCTTGTCAACTACCCATCCCCTAAAGGGAATGGGCTTGTAACTGCCCAGTCGTACTAACGGCTTACGCCTCCGACCTTTAACCCCAATAAGTATTACTACTTAAAGTGGCGTTACATCATAGGGTGGTTGACAGCACCCTTTACGACAAAGTTTACTCTGCCGTAACTGTATCAGGTACTGGGATATCTTCAAGATAATTGATTCCCATGCGGTACAGATTCATAGCTCCAATGCGGTCATCGTTTGATTTATAGTCACAGTTCCTGCAGGTAAACAGATGTATTTTTTTATTACGGTTAGCCTTTTCAATGTGTCCACAAACAGGACAACACTGACTTGTGTAGCGAGGGTCAACCTTAATAACGGTACACTGATTCTGTTTAGCCTTATAAATAAGTTTTTGTTCAAGGTCATAGAAAGACCATGACACAGACACATAACGGTCTTTGGTTCTAACATGCTCTGTGGCATTGCGAACGCCTGACAAATCCTCAAGAACAAAGAGAGTATGCTTC
>CADBPM010000040.1 GCA_902796595.1 uncultured Lachnospiraceae bacterium
AGTGAGAATTATTTTAAAAACATACTTGCATTCGTATGGAATTTCTGATAATATATAACTTGTGTGTTAGTGTGTAAATGTAGTTTGATTGTTATATCCTTTATACAAGGAGGTGTCAAGTCATGGCAAAGTGTGCTATCTGTGGAAAGGGCGTTATGTTCGGTAACCTCGTTTCCCATTCTCATAGAAGAGCAAACAAGGCCTGGAAGCCAAACGTAAAGCATGTGAGAGTTAAAACCTCAGGCGGAGTCAAGAGCGAATATGTTTGTACTTCATGTCTTAGAAGCGGTAAAGTAGAGCGTGCGTGATCGCATCTCTTCATTTATGAAGAATAACAAGTCCTGCGGGTAACCGTGGGGCTTTTTTTCTTGAAACAAACTGATTACAGAGGGGATTATGAAGCCACTTATTGTTATTGCGGGACCAACTGCGGCAGGAAAAACGTCTTTGTCGGTCAAGCTTGCAAAAAAAATCAATGGAGAGGTCATTTCAGCTGATTCAATGCAGGTGTATCGGTATATGGATATCGGAACTGCGAAGATCACTGAGGAAGAAAAGGAGGGGATTCCGCATTTTCTGATCGATGAATTTGATCCGTATTTTGATTTCAACGTGACTGTTTTTCAGAAATATGCTAAAAAATATATGAAAGAGATATGGAATAGAGAGCATATCCCGCTAGTTGTCGGTGGTACCGGGTTTTATATTCAGTCTCTCATATATGATATCCATTTTGAAAAAGAGGATATCGGAGCAGAGATCAGAAAAAAATATGAAGATCTGCTTGAAGAGAATGGAAAAGAATATATTTTTTCTCTTCTTGCTGAACGCGATCCTGAATATGCCAAGGCTCTGTCGATGAATAATACAAGGAAAGTTGTCAGGGCACTGGAATTTTTTGAATCTACAGGAAAAAAACTTTCCAGTCATAATGCGGAGGAGAGAAAGAAAGAATCACCGTATGATCTTGCTTACTTTGTAATAACTATGGACAGAGATAAGCTTTATAAAAGGATAGACTATAGAGTTGAACTGATGTTTGAGGCTGGTCTTGTGGAAGAAGTAATGGGACTTCTTAAAAGAGGATATACAAGAGACCTTGTTTCAATGCAGGGCTTAGGCTACAAGGAAGTGATAAGTGCTTTGTCGGGAGAGATCAGCATGGACGAAGCAAAAGAGATAATCAAAAGGGATACAAGGCATTTTGCGAAAAGACAGTTAACATGGTTCAGAAGAGAAAAAAATGTTATCTGGATCGATAAAGATAAGTTTGCAGATGATGAAGATATAATTGAATATATGATGTTACAGGGACCAAAAGTCTAAATCATGTGCCTGTACAACTATTTGGGTATTTATGAATGGACTAAAGACTTTTCAAACATGGTCGGATGTGATAGAATAGTTTCGGTTGTTTTTTGAAAAGTTGTCTGATCATTTTTATGATTGGAACAAAAATAAGTGATCTGCCACAAGAGGAAAGACCATTTGAGAAATTTATCAGGTTGGGTGCCGGAAGTCTGTCGGATGCAGAATTGCTTGCTCTTGTTATTAGGAGCGGAACGAAAGGGGCGGACTGCGTAGAGCTTGCAGGTAAGGTGCTCAAAGCTTCAAATGGACTTACAGGGCTTGCATCCGGTTCGATAGATGACCTTATCTCTATACCAGGAATCGGAACCATCAGGGCTTGTCAGCTCTTGTGTATCGGGGAGCTTTCAAAAAGAATAGCTAAAAGAAAACGTCCAGCTTGCTGTCCTTTAAATGATGCAAGAATGATTTCGGAAAGATATATGGAAGAAATGCGGCATCTTACGGAAGAACATGTGCTGCTTCTTTTACTGGATGCGAAATGCTGTCTTATAAAAGAAGTTACTCTTGGGATAGGGTCTGTAAACAGATCTATATTAGGTCCGAGAGAAGCTATGATAAGTGCTCTTAAGAATGGTGCCGTTAATATAGTTCTTTTGCATAACCATCCCAGTGGTGATCCGAAGCCTAGTCCTGAAGATCTTGCTGCAACAAAGAGAGTTAAGGAAGCGGGTAAAATAGTCGGGATACCTCTGGTAGATCACATTATAATAGGTGATCGGTGTTATATAAGTTTTCAGGAAGAGGGGCTTTTAAACTAATTGAAAGGAATCATGAATATGTCCGGAAAGGTCATTGGAGTAGATTTAGGAACCAAGAGAGTAAAATATTACAGAAAAGGTGATGGAATCATCTTTGATCAGGAAAACTGCATCGCTATAGAAAATCACAATGAGATAAGAGCGATAGGTGATGAAGCTGCTGTTATGTACGGCAGAACACCTGCAACTATCAAGGTAGTTTATCCTGTTACAAGAGGAGTCATTGCAGATGTCAGTGCTATGGAGCTTTATTTCAACAGCTCTTTCAAGGATATCTACGGAAAGACAAGAAGGGCTGCAGGCAATAATTATATTGTAGCTCTTCCGACAGATATTACAGAAGTAGAAAAGAGAGCCTTTCCTGACCTCATAATGAAGTCAGAAGTAAAGCCAAGAAACATTTCTTTAGTTGATAAGCCAATCTGCGTTGCTCTTGCTGCAGGAATAGAGATAATGAATGCTCAGGGTATCATGACAGTCGATATAGGTGCCGACACGACTGAGATAGCCGTTATCTCGCTTGGCGGTATCGTTACAAGTGAGCTTTTACCTATTGCAGGCAATAAGTTTGACAAATCTATTATTTCCTACATAAGGGATCAGTGTGGTCTTGTTATAGGAAAGGCCAATGCAGAGGAGCTTAAGAAGGGAATCGGCGGTGCTCTTTCCGGCAAGGGACTTACTATGCCGGTAAACGGTCGTGATGCATTTACCGGTCTTCCAAAGAGAATAGACATATCTTCCGATATGATCTATGAGGCGATCAAGGCTGACCTTGCCAATATCACAGATGATATCAAGAATATTCTCGAAAGAGTCGCACCGGAAATTTCTTCTGATATCATCGACACCGGTATTTATGTTACAGGTGGTTCAGCTCAGATAGCAGACCTTGATGTTTTATTTGGAGAGGCAACACAGCTTAAGATAAATATTCTGAACAATCCTCAGGATAGTGTTATTGCCGGACTTGGCAAGCTCATAGATGATGAAGATTACATGACTCTGCCTTATATATACAGGCAGGCAGGATATTATATAAAGAGTGCAAATAAGAATGCAAAAAAGAACTAAGATATCAATAAAGCCAAGATATGTCTTTGTTGTGATGATCATTGTATGTGCTGCATTGCTGATCGTCTCTTTCAAAGTAAATTCTTCATCAGGACCTGTAACTCAGGCTGTCAGTGATATTATCACTCCTATGCAGTCGGGGCTTGATAAGCTTGGAGGTTTTTTTACAGATAAGCTGAAATACTTCCGGACTATAGAGTCGCTTACAGCTGAAAATGAGGAACTAAAGGAGAAGCTTGCCTCTATCAAGGAAGATAATAAGACACTTCTTCAGAGCCGATATGAGCTAAATGACTTAAAAAAGCTTTATGATCTCGACGAAAACTATGCAGATTTTCCTAAGGTCGCTGCCAGAGTCATATATAAAAATTCTACCAACTGGTATAATTCTTTTGTGATCGACAAGGGCAGTGATGATGGAATAAAGACAGGTATGAATGTTATTGCAGGAAATGGTCTTGTAGGCATTGTTACCCGAACTGGACACAATAATTCTACGGTCAGATCGATCATTGATGACAGCAGTAATGTTTCCGGTATGCTTTTAAATACATCAGACACATGCATGGTCAAGGGTGATCTCAAGACCATGGATAAGGGATACATAAGTGTTACAGATATAAAAAAGGATGCTGAAATAAAGGATGGCTATGAGGTTGTTACAAGTTATATCAGTACCAAATACCATCCGGGAATCCTTATAGGCTATATAAAGGATATAACTGTAGATTCATCGAACATGACTGAATCAGCCAAGCTCACTCCTGCAGTTGATTTTTCCAAGTTGGACATGGTTCTTATAATCACAAAAGAAAAGGAAAAACTGTATTGATAAGACACACGATTTCTTCATTTGTTTTATTGATCGCAACTTATCTGCTGCAGAGCGTTGTAACAAATAACCTTGCGATTGGGGGTATAAAACCTGATCTGATCATTGTACTTGTAATAGCTGTAGCTTTCAGATATGGCAGAATGCCGGGCATGTTTATGGGTTTTTTCGCAGGACTGTTTTTAGACTGCATGGAATCGGATCTTTTAGGATATTATGCCATGTTTTATATGACTGCAGGTTATTGTACAGGGCTTGTAAATCAGTTTTACTTTGATGAATCTGTACTTATACCTACAGGGCTTGCAGCGGCTGCCAAGACATCAGTCAGTATTATGGAATATATTGCTGGCTTTCTTTTAAGGAACAGGCTTGATTTCCCATATTATTTTATAAGATTGATCATTCCGGAAGTAATGTACACCGTTATAATTTCGTTCTTTTTATACAGGTTTTATGTTCTTGTATATAAAAAGGTTGATGCTTTAAAGATAGTTCTTTCTAAGAAAAAAGAAGAGAAGGAGGATGAGATTGTTTGATTCGATCATAATGACTGTTAAGAATGCTTTAAAGTCGCGCATTCCTCTTCTTTTGCTTATTTATGGGATATTTGTTGTCTTGCTTGTCACAAAGATCTTTTCAATTCAGGTTGTCGAGCATGATGCTTTGGTGCAGGACACTGCAGAGAAAAATATAATCACAAGAGAGATCAAGCCTACAAGAGGTAATATTTATGACAGAAACGGTGTGCTTTTAGCAACCAATGAACTATCGTATAATGTTACAATTCAAGATATCGGTGCATTTAAAACAGATGATGATAAAAATGCGATGATAATGCGCCTGATAAAGATCTTAGAAGCAAATAAGTGCAAAATCACAACTAAATTTTATATAGAACAGAATAAAAAAGGAAAGCTTGTATTTAATGTTGATGGCAGTGCATTAGACAGATTTAAAAGAGATGCCTATGCGGCAAAAAGCATAGAGGAGCTTACTCCTGAACAAAGAAATGCCTCTGCTGCGGATGTATATGAACAGCTGCGTACCGGAAAGTATATGTTTCACATTTCCGACTCATACAGCGTAGAAGACACCTTAAAGATAATGGGCATCCGTTTTGCACTTTTTTTAAATAAATACAATAAAGGGATGGCTATATCAGTTGCAGAGGATGTGGATAATAAGACTGTTGCTGCTGTTATGGAGTCTTCTTCAGAGCTTCAGGGTGTCAGAATATCACAGGAAACACACAGAGTGTATAAGGACAGTAAATATTTTGCGCACATCTTGGGTTATACCGGCATGATAAATGAGACTGAGCTTGATACGGATAAAGATAACTTTTATTCATCATCAGATCAGATAGGAAAGACAGGGCTCGAATCTGTATTTGAGAAATACCTGCGCGGTTCAAAAGGCAGTGAGAAGGTCACGCTTGATTCAGACTATGATATCGTAAATGAGGACGTAAGTGAAAAGCCTGTTGCAGGAAATGACATTTATCTGACTTTAGACGATACCTTGCAGAAGGCTACTTATCATATTCTTGAAAAAAATATAGCGGCTACACTTCTTTCGAAGATACATAATTCAGCTTCTACCGGTGCCGCCGGACACAATGCAACAGATATAATGATACCTATTTATGATGTATACAATGCTGTATTTAATAACAACGTCATAAATATCGCACATTTATCTGCTAGAAAGGCATCATCGACAGAAAAAGGTGTGTATAAAAAATTTACTGTCAAGGAAAGGTCAGTTATAAAGAGACTTAAAAAATTAACTTCATTTGACAGCAAGGCTTTAAAAAAGGATTCGGGTGAAGAAATGGCAGATTATCTGTCATATTTTTACGATTACCTTAAGACAAACAATTATATTGATGTAAAAAGCGTTGAGGAAGATGACGAGACATTTAAAAAGTTCGTTGATGATTCGATCAGTCTGGCACAGTTCTTAAGATATGCCATTTCAAAGAAATGGATCAATCTTGATAAACTCGATATAGGCGATGAATACCTCTCAACAGCGGAAATATACGATAAACTGGAAAAGCAGATTTATCAGGAATTGCCTAAAGATACCGGTTTTGATAAAATGGTCTATAAGACTTTGATCTATGATCACACAATATCCGGAACTGAAGTATGCATAATCTTATTTGATCAGGGTGTTTTGAAAAAAGATAAGACTTCGTACAGAAATCTGCTTGCTGGAACTATAAGTTCATACGATTTTATCAGAGCAAAGATCAAGTCACTTGAGATCACGCCGGACATGCTTGCACTCGATCCGTGCTCCGGATCAATGGTAGTAACCGATCCGAATACAGGTGAGATACTGGCAATGGTAAGTTATCCAAGCTATGATAATAATAAGCTTGCAAATTCGATTGATGCAGATTATTATGCAAAGCTGTCAAATGATAATTCACTTCCTTTGATCAATAGACCTGTTCAACAGAGAACAGCTCCTGGTTCAACTTTTAAGCCAGTTTCGGCAGCGGCAGGTTTAGGATATGGTGTTATAAGTCCATCTGAAAGGATATATGATAAAGTAGTATTCACCAAAACTGATAAGCCTGCGACTTGCTGGGCTAATTCAAGCCATGGGGATATAGATGTGAGAACTGCTATCGAGGTTTCGTGCAACTATTTCTTCTATGAGGTGGGCTGGAGGCTGTCTCTTGACAGTGCAGGCAATTATACATCAGAAAGAGGGCTGAAGAGGCTTAATCAGTATGCAGCCAAATTCGGATTTGCAGAAAATTCAAATTCAGGTATTGAGCTGATGGAATACAGTCCGGTCATATCCGATACAGACTCGGTTCGTTCTGCTATAGGACAGGGCAGTTATGCATTCACGCCTACACAGATTTCAAGATATATGTCTTGTGTTGCCAATGGAGGTACTTTAAATTATCTTACGCTTATTGACCGTATAACCGATGTTAGAGGCAATACTGTTAAAAATAAAATTTCAACACACGCTTCCAAAAAAGCACCAAAGGTTGAACTTCCCGAGTCTTCATGGGATGTTATGCATGATGGCTTATACGAAGTTATCAATGGAGACAGAAGCTCATATAGTTCCTTATTTACTGACGTTGCTGTAAAGGTGGCGGGTAAATCAGGTACAGCACAGTTTTCTGAGGACAGAGGTAATCACGCATTGTTTACTTCATACGCTCCTTATGATGATCCTAAGATCAGTGTGACAGTTGTTATACCTTTTGGATATACTTCAACGAATGCTGTAAGAACGGGAGCTGATTTTTACAAGTATTATTTTGGAAAGCAGGATACTGAAGAAGTGATCAACGATGGCGTATCCGAACATGATGGAAGAGGAGTATCAGATTAAGATGGAAAATCCAGTAGTTATCAAGGCGAATAATTTCGGGCTTTTGGTTGTACTTGATCCGGATCTTGAATTTGAGGAATTGAAAAAGGCTGTAGCAGGAAAATTTGGTGAGTCAAGAAAGTTTTTCGGTGATGCAGAGATGGCTCTGGCATTTTCAGGAAGAAAGCTTTCTGACAAAGAAGAAGATGAAATTCTTAGCACTATTCTTTCAAATGTTGATTTTAAAATAGCATGTATTGTTGACAATGATCCGATCAAAGAAAAGGAGTTTAAGCAAAAGCTTGATCTTCTTGAGAGGATCAACGATATTTCTCAGGCTAAGATTTATAAAGGAAGTTTCAGATCAGGTCAGATGATGAACTTTGAGACCGGAGTGGTAATTCTTGGAGACATCAATCCGGGAGCTAAAGTTATTTCAAATGGCAGTATCATAGTGCTTGGTTCTCTTAGGGGAGAAGCAGAAGCAGGAATGAACGGTAATGAGGATGCATTCATAATAGCTCTTGACATGCACCCGCTTCAGGTACGCATTGGCGGTAAGATCGCCAGAAGTCCGGACGGTTCAAGAATGATCGGCAAAAATTATGCGCCACAGGTTGCATTTGTCGAAAATGATGCGATATATGTAGATGATCTGGATAAAAAAGTTCTTTCATCTTTAAGGATTCCTGAATAGGGTATTGATTATATTCGAGGAAAACTATAAGATATAGATATTGAAAATTTAGAAGGAGATATTTTCATGGGTGAAGTTATTGTAGTTACCTCCGGAAAGGGTGGAGTAGGTAAAACTACCACTACAGCCAACGTTGGTACAGGGCTCGCAAAATTAGGCAAAAAGGTCGTTCTTATCGATACAGATATAGGCCTTAGAAACCTTGACGTTGTTCTCGGTCTTGAAAACAGGATTGTTTACAATCTCGTTGATGTTATAGAAGGAAAGTGCAAGATTAAGCAGGCTCTTATCAAAGATAAGAGATATGATTCTTTGTATCTTCTTCCAAGTGCTCAGACTCGTGAGAAGGATGCAGTCAGTCCGGAACAGATGAAGGAACTTACTGAAGAATTAAGAAATGAATTTGACTTTATCTTCCTTGATTGCCCTGCCGGAATAGAACAGGGATTCCGTAACGCTATCGCCGGAGCAGATCTTGCTGTTGTTGTTACAACTCCTGAAGTATCTGCTATCCGTGATGCAGACAGGATTATCGGTCTTCTTGAGGCAAACGAAATCAAGAGAACAGAGCTTATCGTAAACCGTCTCAGAATGGACATGGTTAAGCGCGGAGATATGATGTCAAGTGATGATGTTCTTGATATTCTTGGTATTGACCTGCTTGGTATTGTTCCGGATGATGAAAAGATCGTTGTTGCTACTAATAATGGTGAACCTCTTGTAGGTGATGCTACAAGTCTTGCAGGTCAGGCCTACATGAATATCTGCCACAGGATTCTTGGAGAAAATATTCCTTTCCTTGATCTTGAGGGCAAAAGGGGATTCTTTGAGAGACTTAAAGAAATTTTTTCTAAATGATTGATCGGGGGGAACGTTAATGAGTTTATTTGATTTATTCTCAAAGAAATCTTCAAGTCAGCAGGCCGTAGACAGATTGAAGCTTGTACTTGTATCTGACAGGTCCGATTGTTCTCCGGAAGTTATGGAACAGATGAAGAATGATATCATTGAGGTTATTTCAAAGTATGTTGAAATTGATTCCGACGGTCTAGATATCAAAATAACACAGACCGAGTCGGAAGGCAGAAATGGTTCAGTACCTGCCCTTTACGCTAATATTCCTATAAAGGAAGTTCATGGGAAAAACAGGGGCGGTCAGATACAGTAAAGAGAATAGAGGTTAAAATATTTGCCGTTCAGGTGTCCGGGGCACTCGTTTGCAGTGCTCCGGTTAATTGTGGTTTATGCTTAATTATTTAAAACGATATGATTATAAGAAACTACCGGTTTCTTTGATTTTGGCAATAATCACTCTTGGTATTATAGGGTGTTTTTGTATATTTAAGGCAGATGGAATGGGAATCGCAAAACGTCAGATAATAGGTCTTATCTTTGGCTTGATCGTTTTGGCGGTTGTTTCACTTATAGACTATCATACCATCTGCAGATTTTACATTCCGTTGTATGGGCTTGGAGTACTATTACTTTTTTTGACAAGGTTTTCACCATTGGGAACTGATCATGGTAAAAATGCGTACAGGTGGCTTGATATCGGAGCAACAGAGATACAGCCGTCCGAACTTGTAAAAGTTATAATGATAATAGTCATGGCAGTGATACTTTCAAAAGTATATAAAAAGCTGAACCAGTGGTCTGTTTTTATAATGTGTGTATTTGTTATGGCTGTTCCCACTTTTCTTATCCTTATACAGACGGATCTATCTTCAAGCGCAGTATGCATGTTTACGTTTGTTGTAATGATATTTATGGCAGGCTTATCATGGAAGATAATAGGTATTCTTGTTCCTGTAGGTGTGCCTCTTTCCATACTGGCTTTCTGGTATGTCCAGCAGCCTTATCAAAAGTTGCTTACAGGATACCAGCAAAAGCGTATCCTTTCATTTTTACATCCGGAAGAATCGGCTTCTGATGGCAATTACCAGACACTGCACTCGGTACAGGCTATCGCATCAGGCGGGATAACTGGAAAAACTCTGATGGGTGATGCAAGTGACAGCAGACTTTATCACATGGTTTTTGCAAATGAGAGTGATTTCATCTTTTCGGTTATCGGGGAAGAATTAGGCTTCTTTGGGTGTTTGATCTTAATTGCTATTTTTGTATATGTTGTGATCAAGTGCATTGTTATCGGAAGAAGAGCGAAAGATATCACAGGCAGGCTCATTGCCTATGGAGTATCAGGTATGCTGATGTTTCAAAGTTTTGTAAATATAGGAGTTGCTACGAGTCTCCTGCCTAACACAGGACTTCCTTTTCCTTTCTTAAGTTATGGTCTGTCGTCGCTTTTGTCAAGTATCATTGCTGTCGCGCTTGTGATAAATGTAAGTTTGCAGGCAGGCGGAAGAAAGGGTTTAAACTTTACTCAGAATGATTTTGATTTTGAATAGAAAGGGGTATGATCAATGAATATTGGTCTTATAGCACATAATGCCAAAAAAAAGCTGATGCAGAATTTCTGTATAGCTTATAGGGGGATTTTGAATAAAAATTCCATATATGCAACTGGGACAACAGGCAGACTTGTTGAAGAGGTCACCAATCTTTCTATTCATAAGTACCTTGCCGGACACCTCGGCGGTGTACAGCAGCTTGCGGCTCAGATTGAACATAATGATATCGACCTTGTGATCTTTTTGAGAGATCCCTTTACAGAAAATAAGAGGGATCCGGATATGAGCAATATAGCGAAACTCTGTGATGTGCACAATATTCCGCTTGCCACCAATCTTGCTACAGCAGAGCTTCTTATCAGAGCGCTTGACAGAGGCGATCTTGACTGGCGTGAGCTATATAAAACCTGATCATTGTTTTTTATAAGAGGGGGAATAGAGTGTGCCTAAAATGAAACATCATTTTAAAACAAAGTTTGTATCTGCTGCTTTAATTTTAAGTACAGCTCTTGTATTTGGAGGATGCGGCAGTAAAAAAGCTTATATGACTTATGACATCGATGCTACCAGAACAACATTTGAACCTGGGGACTCTTATATGGAGATCACAGGAAATTCTGCTGTTTCATCTGAAGGAATATCTTTGATGACAAAAGATCTTACCGTTATAAAAGGTGATGAAAAGAGCAGATTGAAGGGTAATCCTGAGTTCAATGCAAAAGCTGTTTTTGTTGCTGATAACGATAATAATGAGGCTCTTTACGTAAAGCATTGTTTTAAAAGGCTGTATCCTGCGAGTCTTACGAAGCTTATGACAGCGCTTGTTACTTATAAGAATATGGAAAACCTCGAAGAAAATTTTATCGTAACAAAGGATTGTCTTGACTTGCCAGATCCTTACGCCAAGAAGATGGGCTTGCAGGTGGGAGATTCAGTTAAGATACATGACCTTTTGAGGGCAGCTCTTATCCCGTCTTATAATGATGCAGCAAAAGTTCTTGCTATTGCTGTTGCCGGAAGTGAGAAGGAATTTGTTAAAATGATGAATGATGAGGCAAAGGAGTTGGGTGCCACCAGAACTCATTTTACGAATTGTCACGGCTTGCACGACAAAAATCATTATACAACCTTGTATGATCTGTATCTTATAGAACATGAGCTGATGAAGAACAGCGATTTCGTTAAGACTGTAAATACTCCTTCTGTTGATATAAAATATAAAAATACTTATGGCACCGAGAAGGTGTTTACTCTGAAGTCCACTAATGGCTTTCTTACAGGAGCGACAAGTATTCCTGAAGGAATTACGGTTGTAGGAGGAAAAACAGGAACTACAGATGAGGCAGGAGCGTGCATGCTCCTATACATAAAGGACAGTGCGGGAAAAGGCTACTATGCGGGTGTCTTGGGAGCAACAGATCATTTGAACCTTTATGCAGCCCTTACATCTATTTTTAATGCAATTGGCAAATGACAACAGGTTAATATACTTGCATTCATAATGTTAATAGACTATAATATGATTAAACATTCAGAGAAGAAGCTCTGAATAAACTTATGGGAAAATGCAAAGGAGGATGTGCCATGGTACGTATTATTTGTGGAGAGAAGGGCAAAGGTAAGACCAGAGTACTGCTTGATAAAGCCAACGAGGCTGTCAAGACATCCGGAGGTAGTGTGGTTTTTCTTGATAAGGATTCTGATCACATGTTTGAACTCAACAATAAGATCAGACTTATCAATGTCAAAGACTTTTTAATCCAGAATTCAGACGAGTTCGTTGGCTTTATTTGTGGTATAATTTCGCAGGATTATGATCTCGAAGAGATTTTTCTTGACAGTTTTCTTAAGATTTCATTTACTGATAAGGATTCTATGAAGGCCGTCCTCACAAAGCTTATTGCTATTACAGATAAATTTAACATTGATATCGTACTTTCGCTTTCAGTAAAAAGTGAGGAAATTCCTGAAGATTTCAAGAATTATATTCTTGTGTCATTGTAATTGATATCGTATTATATAGTAAGCGAAGAAAATAATTGCGGATAGAGCTTGCTCTATCAAGCATTAATTCTTGGCGACGTTTATCGTAAGCGAAATTATTTATTTCATTTACGATACAGCCCTTGTCTATGAAAACGCCTTCGGCGATAGGCAACAGGTTCAATTTTGTTTAGACAGTTAATATGCTCTCACGGCTTTGGCTGTGAGAGTTTTTGTTTAAGGAGGGGCGCTTAACATTGAGAAGAGATAGAAAAATAAGACGCTATCGAAGACGGATCAGATTTGTAAATGCAGGATCTATCGTCTTTTTTGCAGTCTTCATATATGTTATAGCTGCTCTTTTTTCATATCTTGGAAAAGATAAAGATACTATTTTCAGAGTAACCAGCGATACTGCAAATGATGTCTTAAAAACGAAAGGAATATGTATCCGTACTGAGGAAGTGGTGAAGGCAAGTGCATCAGGATATGTCAATTATTATATCGGAAATCTTGCCAGAGCATCCAAACAGGAACCGATATGTTCAATAGACAGTACCGGTACGATTTACTCCAAACTGGAGTCAAAAAATGATAATTCAGATGTTTTCAATGCGGATGTCATTTCTATTTTAAGACAGTATCATGTTGCAAATGATGGGAATTTTAACAGGATTTATTCTCTGAAAGAAAATATAGTAAATCAACTTCTTATAGATTCGGGAAACAATATTGTTACTAATTTAAAAAGCGTAATAGAAGATTATGGCGGAAGCAATTATTTTCATGTTGATTATGCTACAGAAAGTGGTATAGTAGTTCATAATCTCGATGGCTTTGAGGGTACAAAGGTAAATGATGTGACCGCAGAGATGTTTGATGAAAATTCAACAGGCGGGGCAATCAAGGCAGGCATTACTGAAGATGTTAAAAATGTCAGTGATAAAAAAACTAAAGGTAATGATCTTAGCGAAAAAAATAGCATTTCTTCAGAAAAAATAACAAGCAATTTAAGCGCTGAATCTGGAAAAAATTCACCTGCCGCTTTAAGCGGAGGCGAAAATACGGTTGAGGCAGGGGCTCCACTATATAAGCTGATATACGATGAGGAATGGCACATTGTTATACCGCTTTCATCAGAATATTATGAGAAAGTAAGCGGGCTTAACAGTGCAAATGTTAAGATCAATAACAGTACCTATTCTGTGAAAGCATATATTTCAACCTTTGATAAAGGAAAGGATCATTTCGCAGATCTTAAATTATATAATTATATGGTTAATTATGCGGATGTCCGTTTTGTAGATGTCTCGATAATGTTAGATTCTGTTACGGGATTGAAGATACCAAAGTCGTCAGTTGTAGAGAAGGAATTTTATGTAGTGCCTTTATCGCTTTTTACAAGTGAAGAGGCTTCGCAAAATGGTTTATACAGACTTGCATACGATAAAAAGGGAGATACAAAAAAGGAGTTTATAGAATCAGATATTTATTATACTTATGATCCTCTAAATCCACCTCCGGAATCTGATAAGGAAAGCGTGGCAGATGACAATAAGATTTCAGAAAAGGTTGCTCTGATTTCTGCGGATGGAAAGATTTCTGCCGGAGATAAACTTGTAAGTCCTGATGGCGGCGCAAGTGTTACTGTCAATAAAATGGCTTCAATGAAAGGTGTCTGGATAGTTAACAGAGGATATCCTCAGTTTCGCAGAGTTAAGATACTTGATAGTATAGACGATTACTACCTTGTATATCCGGACAGTAATAAAGGAGTTTCTGAATATGACAATATAATCATAAACGGGAAAAATGGCAATAAAACGGCTATGTAAGATATGTGCCCTAATAAGCAGAACATTTAATAAGCGGAGGCTTTACCATGACTTCATCAATTGAGGAAAATATACAGTCTATAAGAAAAAAAATCAATGATGCCTGTATAAGAGCCGGAAGAAATCCGGACGAAGTTACTCTTATTGCAGTCAGTAAGACAAAACCTGTCAATGCTGTAAGAGAGGCTATGAAAAGTGGACAAAGGGTCTTTGGTGAAAACAAAGTTCAGGAATTGCGAACAAAAACAAGCGAGATTACAGAAGACCTTTCGTGGCACATGATAGGTCATTTACAACTGAATAAGGTTAAATATCTACCCGGTATGGTTGATATGATCCATTCTGTTGACAGTATTGCCCTTGCAGAGCAGATTGAAAAAGAAGCTGCAAAGAAGGATACAATAATGGATATTCTCTGCGAGGTAAATGTGGCTGATGAGGATAGTAAATTTGGACTTAAACCGTCTGAAACGGCTGATTTTATAAAGACTATAGCACCTTTTCAACATATTCGGGTCAAGGGATTGATGACTGTTGCGCCTGCAACTGATAATCCTGAAGAAAATAGAATATATTTTCACAATCTAAGGAAATTGATGGTTGACATCAATGAGAAAAACATTGATAATATTCTATTGAGTGAACTTTCAATGGGGATGACAGGAGACTTTGAAATTGCCGTTGAAGAGGGCGCTACTTTTGTTCGTGTGGGAACAGCAATATTTGGGGAACGAAACTATAATAAGTGATTATACAAACGGAGAATTCATATGGCTAAGTTATTAGATGATATCATCAACAGATTCAGGCTTCCGGATGATGAAGCGGACTCTTATGAGGAAGAATATGAACTTGAAGAGGAAAGAGAACGTGAGAGAAGGGAAGCTGCGCTGGCTGCAAAAAAAAGAGTAAGCAGACAGATTTCCTATGCTGATGATGACGATGATGAGGAAGAAGAAGCTCCAAAGCGCAGAAGGCCTGCAAGGACTCCGTCAAAAATAGTTTCATTCGGTGGAGGCAATGCGAAGGGATCTATGAATATTACATTAGAAAAACCAAAGGGATTTGAAGACAGCGGAGCTATTAGCGATAAACTTCTTGAGGGAAGTGCAGTAGTGCTTAATCTTGAGGGACTTGATCCTGCTGTTGCACAGCGTGTAGTTGACTTTATTTTTGGGGCAATGCATGCAATTAACGGCAAATATACTCAGGTTTCAAAATATATACTTATCTTTTCACCTCAGGAAGTTGAACTTTCAGGGGATATAACAGACCTTTTGTCTCAGAACGGCCTTGAGGTTCCTGTTATCAACAGAGATTTCTGATGATGGATAAGTCAGGCGGAGAGCAGGCATTAAAGCATTTGCTAGATCTTTCTGCAAAAGCATACAATAAGGGAATCGATATTTATTCCGATTTTCTTAATATGCAGGAAGTGGCATTGCTAAAGTCAAACAGAGAAGCAGTCCAAACAGGCAGGTACTTTCTGTGGGGTGGTATTGAGGACAGTGAGAGAGTCATGGCATGCTTTCCTGCTGAGTATACTGATGATTTGTACACGGAGAGGTTTCCAATAACCTGTTTGCATGTGATCATAAAGGGAGCAAGGTTTCTATCAAAAGAATTAACTCACAGAGACTATATGGGAGCAGTGCTGGGCCTTGGGATTGAACGAAAGCTTATCGGGGATATAATACTCGACAGGCGGGGTGAGGTTCCGGGGGCTTTTGTTTTCTGTGCTGATCGCATAAGTGACTTTATTATTTCTGAGCTTAATAAAATTGGCAGAGCAGATGTCACTGTTAAAAAATGTGATGGGACGCTCGCAGCAACGGGCAGGATCATTGAGGAAAGATTCGGTACAGTACCGTCACTTAGACTGGATGCTGTTGTTGGAGAAGCCTTTAATCTTTCAAGAACAAAGGTGAAAGATATAATTGTCTCTGGAAATGTCAGTGTAAATGCTGCTCTTGTTGAAAGCACACATTTTCAGCTATCGGCAGGTGATATCATTTCAACCAGAGGATACGGAAAATTTGTCTTTTATGGTGAGAACGGTGAAACCAGAAAAGATAAAATAAGAATAAGGTACGGAATGTATAAATAAAGGGAGGTCGCTTTGCTTACACCTATTGAAATACAACGAAAAAGTTTTAAAAATGGTGGCTTTGGATACGAGAAAAGAGAGGTGGATCTTTTCCTTGAAGAAGTTCAGAAGGACTATGAAAAACTTTACAAGGAAAATGTTGAATATAAGGACAAGATCAATGTCTTAAGCGATGGGCTTCAGTATTATAAATCCATAGAAAAGACTCTCCAGAAGGCTCTTGTTTTAGCGCAGAGAACTGCAGACGAGTCTCATGCTGATGCTGTAAAAAAAGCTGATGCTATAGAAAAAGAGGCACACCTTAAAGCTGAACAGATTCTTCAGGAAGCAAGGAGAGAACTCGAAAGAATTCATACTCAGGCAGAAGAACTTGTTAGAAGCTACGATAATTATAAGGCTAATTTAAGAAGCATGCTTAATGCGCAGCTTGAATTTATGGATAGCAGCAGCATGAAGGCTGCATCTGTTGATATTGAATCATTTCTTCGTATGGAAAAACCGCTTAAGGACCTCAAGATTGAGGAACATGAAGCTTCGATGGATGAAGCCGCTTATGACAATGAAGAAGAAATCCCTAAGATAAATCTTGAAGATACGATGAATCTTGAGGAACTTGCAAAAATAAAAGAACAGATTGCTGAAGTAGAGGAGAATGACGAGGATTGAAAATATTTAAGGGGGATGAGATTGAAAAGATTATCGGTAACCAATCCTATTTATGATATTGTTTTTACTGATTGCTTTGACAACATGGGGGAATTCGGAAAGCTTGGCATTTCAACTAGCAAAGCCATGGCTGTTTTTGATTCCAATACAGAAAGATTCTGGAAAAGTGAAGTGATGGATGAGCTTTCAAAAATATATGATGAAGTTTGTTCTTTTACTTTTCCTGCTGGTGAACAAAGTAAAAATCTTGATACAGTTGAGGATTTATATGAGGCTCTTATCAAAAATCATTTTGAAAGAAAAGATGTTCTGATTGCTGTTGGCGGCGGTGTCTGCGGTGATATGACAGGCTTTGTAGCTGCTACATATCTTAGAGGAGTCAAGTTCTTTCAGGTACCTACGACTTTGCTTGCCATGTGCGATTCCAGTGTCGGCGGAAAAACAGGTGTAGATTTCAGGTCATATAAAAACATGGTTGGTGCTTTTCATCACCCTTCATACGTATACATGAATATGTCAACTCTCAAAACTCTTCCTGACAGGGAGTTCTTGTCGGGAATGGGTGAGGTCATAAAGTATGGTTATATTCGTGAGGTCTCGCTTCTTGACTATATTTGCGAAAATGCAAAGAAGATAAAGGAAAGAGATTTTGAGTCTCTTACTTATATTGTTGAACATTCCTGCCGTATAAAAAAGGAAGTTGTTGAAAATGATCCGATGGAAAAGGGACTTCGTGCAATATTAAATTATGGTCATACCATTGGTCATGCTATCGAGAAGCTTATGAATTTTAAGCTTCTTCATGGGGAATGTGTCGCGCTTGGTATGATCGCAGCGATGAAGATATCAGTAGACAGAGGCGTTATAGAAGTAGAAGAGCTCGACAGGCTTAAGAAGATCAATACTTTATTTGGCCTTCCCGTTTCGGTATCAGGAATATCAGCTGAAGAAATACTCAAGGTTTCAAAGTCCGACAAAAAAATGTCTGCCGGAAAGATCAGGTTTATTCTTTTAAATAAAGTCGGTGATGGATATATTGACGATTCTGTCACTGACGAAGAGCTTATAAAGGGAATCAATGAGGTTTTAAATGAGCAAGGAAACTAAGAACTTTTTATTATGTATTTTAACTACGATTATTTTGGTTATTTTTGATCAGTTTACCAAATACCTTGCTGTTTTAAAACTTTCAGATGGTCCCGTGCCGATATTGCCTGGTGTCCTGTCGTTTACTCTTTTACAGGGAGGCAATAGAGGTGCAGCTTTTGGAATGCTGCAGGGCGGTTTTTGGATCTTTATGGTCATTACGCTGATAATTACTGTACTTTTATTAGTTTTACTTAAAAGAATCCCGGCTGAAAAGAAGTATATGCCGCTTAATATTACTTTTTCGTTTATACTTGCCGGAGCGATAGGCAATTGCATTGACAGGGTTATAAGTAAGATTACAACAGGAATAAGTTCCGTAACCGATTTTATTTATATTGATCTGATAAATTTTCCTATTTTCAATGTGGCAGATATATGCGTTACAATAGGCGCTGTACTTCTTATTATTTTAATTTTGTTTGTTTATAAAGATGAAGATTTTGGACTGATATTGAAAAAGAATGAATAAAGAGGATACAATCGTAACGAAAACTGTGCCTGCTGAATTATCCGGCAGGCTTGACAAGGCTGTTTCAACCTTGATGCTTGATACTATTTCAAGATCTCATATAAAGTCTCTTATAGAAGATGAGAGGGTGCTTGTAAACGGGCGAGCTGTTAAAGCAAGTTTTAAGGTTAAAGCGGATGATGAGATTAAGATTATCATTCCGCCGGTAGAAGAAACTGAGATAAAAGCCGAAAATATACCGCTTGATATTATTTATGAAGACGACGATGTTATCCTAGTAAATAAGCCCAAAGGTATGGTAGTTCATCCGGCTGCGGGACATACAAGCGGTACACTTGTAAATGCTCTTATGTATCATTGTGGAGAGGACCTTTCTGGCATTAACGGTGAACTAAGACCGGGAATTGTTCATAGGATCGATAAGGATACAACCGGAGTTATAATAGCTTGTAAAAATGATAATGCTCACAGAAAAATAGCAGAGCAGCTTGCTGTACACAGTATTACAAGAAGGTATCATGCGCTTGTCTATAATTGCATTAAAGAGGAGAACGGTACCATAGATGCACCGATCGGGCGTCATCCGACAGACCGCAAGAAAATGGCTATCAACAGGCAGCATGGCAAAAATGCTGTAACACATTATGAAGTGATTGAAAATTTCCATGTACGTAATTCTAATGGTTACTCACATGTTATATGTCGCCTTGAAACAGGTCGTACTCATCAGATAAGAGTACATATGACAAGTATTGGACACCCTCTTTTGGGAGATGAAGTGTATGGACCGCAAAAGAATCCGTTCCATTTGGAGGGACAGGCACTTCATGCCGAGGTTCTTGGTTTTGTGCATCCGACCACCGGCAAGTATATGGAATTTCATGCACCTCTTCCGGATTATTTCAACGAACTTATATGCAAGCTTAAAAATTTATAGTAAGCGAAGAAAACAATTAGTGTATGTCAGAGGGTTAAAATGGGTGAGATAAGACTTCACGAAGGTGAATTAAATGTCATGGAATTGCTTTGGTCAAATAAAGAGCTTGCAGCAAAAGATATCGCAAAGATAATAAAAGAGTATATCGGGTGGGAAAAGAACACAACATATACAGTTATCAGCAGACTTATTAAAAAGGGCGCAGTTGAAAGACTTGACCCGGGTTTTATCTGCAGGGCTCTTATTACTAAGAAGACCGCCAGAGAAATAGAAACAAGGCATTTACTTGAACAGTTTTATAATGGATCATTTGCAACGTTTATAGAGGAATATGTTAATGACAGAAAATTATCTAAATATGAAGTTTTAGAACTGCAAAAGGTTGTCAGTAAACAAACAGGCGGCAACAGTAAGTTTTAACTTGATATAGTGCTTAAAGTCAGCAGAGATGCTGGCTTTTTTAGTATTCTTGTACTTTTCTTAAAACAAAAGTTGACATATTTTTTTAATGTGATAACATATTGCATTATCTGACAAGTTCGGTAATGTACTCTGTCGACCATCGCGAGAGCGATAAAACATGGTTGGTTTGGCAAAATGTATCGTACACGAAATTACTTATTTCGTGTACGATAGGGCAGGAGAGACACTTTAAAAGTTTGAGTTAGACAGGAGGAGAGAAAAATATGGCACTTAGACTGATTAAGGGAGACTTGAAGTATCAGAAGCAGATTGTAGAAATGTTAGATGAGTGGACTGAATATAATAACACATATGATACAAACCACTCGCCGGCTGCTATATTTCAGAATGATTATCACGATTTTGAAAATTATATCAATAATCTGGATTATCTGGAACCTAATAAGGGGTTGGTTCCACAATCAACATTCTTTTGTCTGGACGATGTAAGGAATATTATTGTTGGTGCAGTAAATATCCGACATTATCTGAATGATTTTCTTTTACAGTATGGAGGTCATATTGGTGATGGTATCAGACCATCGGAAAGAAGAAAAGGCTATGCTACGCAAATGATCAACCTTTCCCTTGATGAATGCAGGAAGCTTGGAATAGAAAGAGTGCTTATTACCTGTAATAGGGATAATATCGGATCGGCAAGATCGATAGAGAATAATGGCGGGATTTTTGAAAATGAAGTAGAGAATGACGGCGAGGTTTTAAGAAGATACTGGATAGATCTTACTAATAAATATGGTACAGGATGTTTTCCGATTTTAGAGAATGATCCTGATAAAAATGCTGTACTTGAACCTTTGCATGAAAATCTTCACTTGAATTTACCTGAAAAGTGTATTTTTGCATTTTTAAGTGACAAAATAATTAAAGATTTTGTAGTAAAAAATAATGGCAGAGAGGCAGGGGTATTTGAAACAGTATTTAAGAATTCTCCAGTATATATTTTTGATAATTACAATAATAAGGATGCAATTTGTCTTATACAGTCACCTACAGGTTCAGCATGTGCAAGCGACTGCTTAGATTGGCTTATAGCCTACGGAGTTAAAAAGATTCTTGCAGTAGGTTCGTGCGGTGTTCTAGATAATATTGCTGCAGGTGAATTTCTTGTGGTTGAACAGGCACTTAGAGATGAAGGTACTTCGTATCATTATATGCCGCCTGCAAGGTGGGCAAGACCTTCAAAGCAGTTATCTGATCAAGTCTACGAACTTTTACTAAAAAAAGGGCTTAAATGCGACAAAGTAAAAAGCTGGACTACCGATGGTTTTTTCCGCGAAACAAAGGGGAAAATCGTTGCAAGGAAAAAAGAAGGCTGCAAGGTTGTTGAAATGGAAAGCTCGGCACTTATGTCTGTTGCAGCATTCAGAAAAGCTTCATTTGCCCAGATTCTTTTTACTGCAGATAGTCTTGCCGATGTAGATAATTATGATGATCGTAACTTTGGAAGAGATGTTCAACCAGCTGCTATGCAGATTTCATTTGAAATTATGAAAGAAATTGATTTGCCACGTTAATAAGGTGATGTGGTAGCGTGATAAAGAAAATTTACTGGTTTTAAGGCACTAAGGCACAGATTATAAATAACATAACCCGATGGATGGCAAAGGAGTTTTTTGACGTTTTGCCATCCATCGGGTTCAGTTAATTTGGCATCTCCTTATTTCGTATAAGGGGTATTTTACGAAATAATATATTTCACTCTCTTCCACAATATTCAAACTGGTTCATTCTGCAAAAATGATGTCAGTTGTAAGAATGTTTGCAACTGACATCATCATATAAAGTTTTATTTATTTCTTCATTTCCTTTAAGACCTTATCTCTCTCGGTCTTGGCACCGGATGACTTGAGGTATGGATCGGTCAAGAAGTTGTATCTGAAGATAGAAAAGCCTTCAATCTTGTCTTCCTTATTACGGATACTCTTGATCATCCTTGCAAGGATATCATCATTCTGACGCCATTCGTCGGTAGGTTTTGCCTCGGCGTCATGCATAGGAAGTGTTATATAGAGCTTGACATTGTCGTTGCCTACTTCATCTATCCACTTTTTAACATTCTTTTCAAACGGGCAGATTGAATGATCAAATCCCCAATACTGCTGAGGAGCTATGAAATCAATATACCCATCTTCATTACACCATGCATCGATATCAACGTAGTATTTCTGATCACTCTTGAGATTTTCGATATTTCCAGCAGGACTGATACCAAATTCCAGTTTATCATCACATGCCTTTACAGTATCGTATACACCCTTGACAAGGAGATTGATATTATTTCTGCGCCAGTCAGCTATATTAGTAAATTCCGGTATCTCTTCGGCGTCTTTACACTCTTTTACATAGGCATTGTATTCCTTGTAATCAAAGTTTTTCTTATATTTTGCCCCAAGCGTCGGGTAGAAATAATCGTCGAAAATGATACCGTCTACATCATAATTTTCAACTATTTCCTGAACACCATTTATAATAAGTTCTCTTACCTCAGGAACTGCAGGATTGTAGTAATAATAATTGCTGAAGTATAATACATTTCTGTCTGTTGAAGAATCGCCGTCATTTAACCATGTATATGCAGGACTTGCCGGATTGACTGTACCTTCCTCATGGTCATCTGAGCCTTTGTATATCTTTTTAAAATCCGCCTTTGAGCAGACTCTGTATGGATTGATATATGCAAAAATCTTTAAATCTCTTGCTTTGGCTGCATCAACCATTATCTGCAAAGGATCATATCCTGGGTTCTTACCCTGTTCGCCTGAACAGTATTTTGAAAATGGAAAATACTTCGAAGGGTACATTGCATCTGAAAAAGGTCTGACAACGGCGTAGACTGTTGTAAAATTGTCAGCCTGTATATTATCAAACATGTCATTTATATGCTCTGTAAATGAGACCTCATCATATCCATTTGAAGAAAATTCAAGGAAGCTTACCCATACCGCCTTATCTTCCTTCTCCATATTTGTAATGGTTATCTTTTGTGTTGAAATGTTGCCGTTTACATCAATTGCGTAAAAAGTATAGGTGGCATTCTTTTTTATCTTGAATGTCCTTGTACTTTCATTGCTTGCACTAAGAGCTATTGTCTTTACTTTTGAAGCATATTTTTCATTTGTAAAATACCCTGCCTTATGACTGCCAGTAGCGTATTTCACTTCCTTTAAATCAGAAGAAGAAGTAACTTTAGCAGACAATTTAATGGGTTTAACACTTTTATTTGTTGTTGAAAGTGTTAAGGATATCTGTGGGTCTGCAGCTGCCTTAACACTTTCTAACTTTAAAGCTCCTGTGGCAGCTGTAATAACTGCCACAAGACCTAATAATGTAAGTGTCTGTTTAATTAATTTTGAAATGGATGTGTACAAAATCTTACCTTACCTTCCTGTTGGATATTCGGAAAAAATCTGTTCAATACTATCGTAAATTACCTTGGCTGCTTTTTCCTGATAATCGTCAGATACAAGCTTCTTTCTTTCAGATGAGTTTGAAATAAATCCAAGTTCAACAAGCGCAGCAGGAACTGTGTTCTTTTTGGTAACTACAAAAATATTGTCCTTTACTCCCCTGTTATTACTTCCTAGAGCCTGCGTCAGGTTATCGCAAAGTACCTTCGAAAGAGTATAACTTGTAAGTCCACCTGAAGATTTATTTTTATTACTTGAAGAATACCATACTTCCGTACCCTTTGCTGAAGAACTTGCCGAATTCATGTGGAGACTTATAAAAAAGTCCGCACCCACCTTTTTAGCTGCCTCTGCTCTTTCAGTAAGTGAAGGATAGGTATCTCCTACTCTGGTCCAGTACACCTTAAGATCAGAATCATCAAGGTATTCTTTTAATTTAGTATAAAGAATTGAATAGGTAAGGTCCTTTTCTTTTACATTTCCTGATGATGCACCCTGATCACTTCCACCATGTCCCGGATCAAGGACTACGATTTTTGAATAAAGTTCTCTTGGATCACCTATCTGTAAAGAAAGGCTTCCTTTTTCATAGTTCATCCTATAAGCTTCGATATCATGCGTCTTAAAAGTTATTACTGTGTTGTTATTATCAAGGCTTGTGGAAACCTTACTTACTCTTGAACCATCGTAACTTATACTGTTAGATGTATAGTAATCAAGGTGATTTCCGTTTATTATGATCTCAAACTTTTTATGCTCATACTCCTTATCCAGATCAGCTATATCATTTTCGGTAATGCCTGCTGGTAAAGGGATTACTGTATTTGTGCTGATCACTGTACTTGTCTTAGGTGAAAATACTATGCTTGTTGTATTGCCTGATTCCTGTACATAATAGTTTAAACCCCTATATCTTATATCAAGATATGATGAGTTGTTGCTGCCAGGACTGAATACTACTGAACTAATGTCAGTATAAGGTGTCCCATCAGAACTGAATGAGCAGCTTCCTATCGTATTGCATACATCCGGTATATTAAAAACAGTTTCACCCTCATAATCAGTCGGATTTACTTTTACAGGTGATGCTCCGGTTATGTTTATTATATACTGTCCGTCTTTGTATTCACCTGTCACTGCAGTTACGGTGTTTCGATAAAGCTTGACCATAAAGCTGTGTCCGTCTCCATTTGGAATAAGAGAAAAAGCTACAGCTCCCGGCGCTGAAAAGCTAAGTAAAGAAGTACCATTACCACTTCTATACGTCAGATCTGCCTGCAGTGCTATGCCGCCTGACAGTGAAAAATTCTGTTCTTTGCCTGCAGTTGTACCTAATTCAAGATTAAGCTTTCCATCTGATAATGAACCAGTTACGGAACTGTAACCCTGGTTGAAATCAACAAGGTAAAGTGAATACTGCATATCCCCGTTATTGTCGGGAATATGTGTTACATTTATAAGTTCAGTATTTACAGCTACGGCAGGGTCAATAGTTGCAGGTATGCCTGATTGCACTCCAAGATATGTTGATAATTCAGTTACATACCCTGTCCCCTCACCTGATGTTGTATAGGTAAATAAACCTCCGTTAACAGGCTTTTCTGAAGAATTAGTCTCCTTCTTTTCTTCTGTTTCAGGCTTTACTTCTGCAGGAGAATCATTTGTTATTCCGGATGGACTTGCATTAGTCTCTGTATCGTTTTTTTCTTCTGTTTTCTCAGTTTCTTTTTTGTCTTCTTCTTTCTCAGTTTTCTTATTTTCCTCTTTAGAATTTTCCTTCTTCTCTTCCGCCTTTAAAGTAATCTTTCCGGTTGTTTCGGTAGTTGATACTTTTTCAATGCCAAGAAGGTCCGCAGTTTCTTCAAAAGGAACAAGAATATTCTTTTTACCTGAATCAAGATAAGTTACAAGCACCGGAGCCTCAGGCAAAGTTACCTTTTTACCATCAAGCTTGGCACTTGTTTTACCAAGAGTCATTTCAAGCTTCTTGTCATCATACGTCAGCTTTACAGTTTTTTTCTTGCTGTTATACTTGTAAGATGCCTTTACATCAGATTTCTGAAAAGTATATACAACTGGTACCATTAAGGTATTGTATCTGTAGATGCCCGGATTTTTATCGGAATTCACCTCATTTTCATCTACTGCGATAATAACAGGTGCACCCTGATATGCCATTTTAGAGCCGTTATATTTTATATTGACAGCCTTATTTATAGTTCCGCTGATATCAGATGTTGCTTTTTTACTGTTATATGTATAGGTAAATCCAAGTGATTGTGCGGTAAATCTGGCTGGCACACAAAGCCTTTTTATCCCGCCCGGAAAAGTTATAAAAACAGCCGGTGCACTTATACTTTTCTTTTTACCGTTTACATAGGCATAATTTTTTCCAACTGTATAAGAAACTCTTTTATTATTCCGATAGAGGATGATCTTCTGATTTTTTGAAGAATATTTATAAGTAATTCCCATACCAGAATTAACAAAAACATCTTTAACTGAAGCAACAGAAGTATCATTTTCTGTGATTATACCAGGATAATTCGTTTGTATATTGTCACCATTTAATGTAAATTTAACTTTAAGATCGCTTGCATCGTGAACTTTTTTATCGTAAGTAACCTTATATGAATTGTCTGCTGCATAAATTTTAGCCGGAGCGCTGACTGTTAAGGACATTGCAAGGGCTGAAATAATCAATAACTTGCGTAATCGCATTCTATTCCCTCCTTATATTGCCGCAAAGTAAAATATGACGTTGATGTCAGATATTTTACTCCTTGTATCATAGTAAAGACTTTAATTGTTAAAAATGTGTCATATTTAAGAAAAATGTATCATTTTTCAAAAGAAAAACCCGGATAAAAACTCTTTTACCCAGGTTGTTCATTTCATTATGCAAGTATTGTATCAAGTGCAATCTTTGGAGCATCATTCCAAATACGATCAAGATCATAAAAATCACGTGCCTGTTTAGAGAAGAGATGAATGACGAAATCACCGTAGTCCATTAGTACCCAATCTTCTGTATTTGCGCCTTCCACTCTGATGGGTCTGAAATCTATTTTTTCAAGGGATTCTTCTACGGCGTCAAAAAGGCCATCTAACTGGCTTTTGCTTCCGGCACCTGCAATTATAAAATAGTCAGATATAGTGGTGAGGTTTCCTATATCAAGGATCTCTATATTATCAGCAATATGTTCGTCAAGGGCTTTTACAGCTGTTTTCACAGCATTTTTTATTTCTGTCACTCTTACTCCTTTCCGTATATGAGATGTTGATAATAATCTCGCGTTTCCAATGTAGTTGTATCAATCTCTCTGCCACGGCTGTAGAGAAACTCCAGTGTAGTCATGATCTCACCTAATGCAGCCTTATCAAGATCTATAAAAGCGTCCTGTCGTACCTTAGCAAGATTAGGAGTCCCGCGTCTGCCAGGTTCAATAAAATCAGCAACAAAAATGATTTCTTCTAAAAGAGTCATATTAGGTCTGCCTGTTGTATGAAATACTATTGCAGATAAAATATCCGGGTCAGTGATTCCATATTTATTTTCTGCAAAATAGGCTCCAACTTTACCATGAAGTAAATAAGGGTCGGCCTCCTCACTTTCACTTATCGGCAGTTCATGTTCTCTTGCTGTCTGCAAAAGTTCAGTATCGCTCAAACATTTGGCGCAATCATGCAAAAGCCCTGCAATACGCGCTTTTTCTATATTGCATCCATAGCACATTGCAAGTGAAGCCGCCGTATAGCTTACTCCAAGAGTATGCTGATACCTGCGAGAGTTCAGGACTGTTGAAAGTTCTGATTCAATTTCATTTATAGTCATCTTCTCTCCTCCTGTCCTGATCCATAAAGCTTATTTTCAACTATATACTTTAATACATTACTGTTAAGATGCAGGGAGCTGGCATCATTACATCCTTTGCAAAGCCTTTTTCTAATATCGGTTGAAGATACTGGACTTAGTTCTATTTTAATCTCATTTATGACTAAACCCGGATACAATTTTTTTAACTCAATAATATGTTCTTTTATCTCATCAGACAAATCGCCAGGCCTTGGAATATAAAGAATATCACATAGTGAAAAAATGATATCCGGTCTATGCCACCTTTCGATATACATTACAGAGTCTCCGCCTATAATAAAACTCCACTTTATATCAGGATATTTTTCATGAAGGATCGTAAGTGTATCTGATGTATATGTAGTTCCCTCGCGGTTTATCTCAAAGTCCGAGGCTACAAGCCCTGAATGACCTTCTACCGCGAGCTTCACCATGTTCATGCGGTCTTTTGCACTTGCATTAGTAAGCCCATTTTTATGCGGAGGCTCTCTGTCAGGCATTATTAAAACACTGTCAAGCTCATATTGGGTCTTGGCTGCCTCAGCCATTTCAACATGTCTTAAATGAATCGGATCAAAGGTGCCTCCAAGGATACCGATTTTTTTCATGGAAGAATTATCTTTCTGTCTTTCATATCTTTTGCTGCTTTATATAAAACTATTTTCTTGCCGATTATCTGAACCAGCTCAGAATGTGTACGTTCTGAAAGAACCTCGGCAATGGACCTTGCATCATCATCACAGTTCTTAAGAACAGAAATCTTGATCAATTCATGTGAATCAAAATATTCTATGATCGCATCTGTAAATTCAGGAGTAAGACTTTGCTTGCCGATATTAAATGCTGGAGTAAGATTCATGGCAAGACTTCTTAAATAAGCACGCTGCTTACTGTTTATCATAATTTTTCCCTTTATTATTTATAATAGTCAAAACTCATATCACCAAGGTTGACAGTATCTCCCTCGACAATACCAAGCTCCTCTAACTGATCGATAATTCCCTCATCACGCAAGAATTTCTGGAAGAAAGCAAACCCTCTTTCATCCTCAAGGTTGGTATAACCAAGCATTTTATCAACCTTTTCTCCTTCAACGAGGTATTCGCCGTCTTTTATCTTGCTGACCGCAAGAGGTGTATGATCGTGAACCAAATCATCTACAGAGAATTCTGATTCATATACCATAGGTTTTTTATCTATTTTTTTAAGAATCTCATTTACGGCATACATAAGTTCTTTGACCCCCTTGCCTGATACAGCTGAAATCGGATAAATAGGAATATTTTCGCTGTCAAAGGCATCATGCAACTTATTTAATTCTTCTTCTACTTCGTCGCCATAGAAGAGATCCGTCTTATTTGCTGCTATTATCTGAGGGGTCTTTAATAAATCCGGATTATATTTTCTAAGTTCATCGTTGATAGTCTTTATATCCTGTATCGGGTCTCTGCCCTCTGAACCACTGGCATCAACCACATGAATAAGTACACGCGTTCTTTCTACATGCTTAAGAAATTCATGTCCGAGTCCGATTCCCTCTGAGGCGCCTTCAATAAGTCCTGGAATATCCGCAATAACAAAACCTGCTCCACCACCAAGGTCAACCACTCCAAGATTCGGCTGAAGAGTAGTGAAATGATAGTTTGCAATTTTAGGTCTTGCATTGGTAACTCTTGAAAGGAGCGTTGATTTACCTACATTTGGAAAACCAACAAGTCCGACATCTGCTATCACCTTGAGCTCCAAGAGAAGATCAAGACCTGCGCCCTTGCGTCCGGGTTGAGCATAAGTAGGCACCTGCATTGTAGGCGTGGCATAGTGCATGTTACCCTTGCCGCCTCTTCCGCCTTTCAAAAGGATTACTCTGTCTGTTTCCTCTGAAAGGTCTACTATAACCTTTCCAGATTCTAATTCTTTAATAACAGTACCTTCCGGTACCTTTATGATTATATCCTCGCCATCTTTACCATGGCATCTTTTTCCGCCACCTTCTTCACCGTTGCCAGCTAAATACTTGTGGCGTTCTCGCACATCATTTAAGGTATTATAACTTTTATCAACAACAAAGATAACGTCTCCGCCATCTCCGCCATCTCCTCCATCCGGGCCACCGGCTGCAACAAAAAGCTCCCTACGGAAACTTACATGTCCATTGCCGCCGTCTCCGGCTTTAACATATATCTTTGCGGTATCTGCGAACATAGTCCACCATATCTTTCTTCAACAAAAAGCCCCCGAAACCAGGCTTACAGCGAGATTCGGGGGCATAGTCTGCTTACTGCTGATGAAAAGCTATCGTAAGAAAGCCTTTATTAGTCATCTGAAGCTACAGGATAAACAGAAACCTGCTTCCTGTCCTTGCCAAGTCTTTCAAACTTAACAGTACCATCAATCTTAGCGAATAATGTATCATCTCCACCGATGCCTACATTCTTACCTGGATGAATGTGTGTACCGCGCTGTCTGTAAAGAATATTACCAGCTAATACAAACTGTCCGTCTGCTCTCTTGGCTCCGAGTCTCTTTGACTCAGAATCTCTGCCGTTCTTTGTAGAACCAACACCCTTTTTATGAGCGAAGAACTGAAGATTCAGTCTGAACATAACTTACACCTCCTGCCTTGTTTTGATCGTGACAAATTCATTGCCATATTCATCTGATATTCCATTCAAGCCTAAAAGAAGCGACTTCATAAGAAGCGCAGCCTCATCTGAAAGAGGCTTTTCAAATCTGATCCTAAGAATACCCTTTTCAGGAGACTCATAAGACTCAAATCTGTCTTCGCAGAAGCTTTCAATGGAATTGAAAGTATTCAATGAAAGGATCGAAACCGCAGCACATACTATATCTTTTCCATATTCATCAAAAAGAGCATGTCCTTTTAACTCGATACTTTTTATACTTCCTGTCTTACTGCTTTTTACTACCTCGACACGGATCATACTCAGGCGTTGATCTTTTCGATCTTAACCTGTGTGAATGACTGTCTGTGGCCATTCTTCTTGTGGTATCCGGTCTTTGGCTTATACTTATAAACAACGACCTTGCGTAATTTTCCTTCAGCTACTACTGATGCTGTTACTGAAGCACCCGAAACTGTAGGATTGCCAAGTACAAGCTTGTCTCCGCCAACTGCAAGAACCTGATCAAATGTAACGTTCTCGCCAGCAGCAACGCCGAGCTTCTCAACTCTGATCACGTCACCTTCAGATACCTTGTACTGCTTACCACCTGTTGCAATAATTGCGTACATAGGGATTCCTCCTGTAAATAAACTCGCCCGCTTTGGTGCTGTGAATCGTACTTTCGTGAAGCGAAAGCGCTAATAAATACACAGACTTCTACCTCACAGAGCGGCACAAGTCATAGTTTACCACTATATCTTGTTACTGTCAAGCATATAAAAACAAAAAAATTATTTCAATGCTTCATGGAGAGGTTTTCCGGTTCTTCTTCTTGTGATCTCCATTAACCCAAGACCTGTCATATCTATAACGGTGCTTTGAGTGCTGTCATGGTTCAGTTCTTCCTGCATAGTGCGGATCAACTCTTCTTCCATATATTTCGGCATATCGATAAAATCAACGATGATAATTCCTGAAATATTTCTCAGTCTCAATTCCTTTGCTATAGTAACGCAAGCTTCCTTGTTGACCTTTAGAAAAGTTTCTTCGCTCGAATTCTTTCCTTTTATGGCACCGCCTGAATTTACGTCGATAACAGTCATTGCCTCTGTCATTTCTATGACTATATAACCGCCGCTCTTAAGCCATACATTGGTTTTTAATGCTTTTTCTATTGTGGTTGAAATGGAATAAAGCGCATCCAGTCCTATCATTTCATCTTCATATAGGAAAAGCTTATCAAGACTTTCCGGATCATTTTCAGCTAAATATTCCTGTATTTCCGCATAAGCGTCCTTGTCATCTGTCTGTATCTTTTCGATATCTTCATAGCCGTCCCTTAAAGGAATGAGGTAATCCGGAATATCTTTGTATACCCTCTGGTATTTTACGCCATGAACTCCGAGATTGACCGCTTTTATATATGTAGCGTAAAGCTCTTCAAGCGAGCTTTTTATTCTATCTGCACTTACTCCTGCGGCATTTGTTCTTATTATACTGCCGCAGCCCGTAGTGTTTTTAAATTCCCCTGCCACATCAAGAAGCGCCTTTTTATCTGCTCCTGTAACAGTTTTACTGTTATCGAACTTCTTAGATATATGAACCTTGTCCATGAATGGCTTAAGCACCACATACCTGTTCATAAGCGTAATGTCTGTTGTAAGGAAGTACGATTTGGTTTTCGTGGGCTCTTTTTTGATCTGGACAAGAATAAGGTCGTTCTGAACAGGCATGCCGCCCTGCTTGCCATTAGTATATATAAGCGGCATTTTTTCAGACAAAGCAAGGTAAGCCTTTATTCCGGGAAATATTTCAACAAAGCAGGAAGAAATGTTTTTTACTACATTCTCCACTCTCCCTACGATTATATCTCCAAGGTTAAAACTGATATCCTCTTTTCCTGTGGTTGAAATGTTTAGTTCCTTGATATCAAAATCATCGACTGTTGCGGAAATGTATCTGTTGTTTTTATTTATTACAAGTATCTGGCTCAACTTTATTTTCTCGAAGTGATCTGTCCTGCATCAATCCCGTGATTGATGAGGATCTCACCCTTTCTGTTATTTTTGCATCGTATAAGGCATAATCTGAAACATAGTAGCACCCCCGCCTCATAAAGAAATTTATTATCAAGCTTTTTTCCAGCATTTATAAGCCGCCTGAAGGCAACAACGTAACCTCTTGGGGACTTGGTTCTGTTTGCTTCAAGAAATTCGAAGTCTTTTTGAACCTTAGATGAAAATATGCTAATATCTATATGTTTTCTTATTATTGGAGTGCACTGCGTAGCAGGGTCTCTATCCTACCAGCCTTCGCGAAACGAATAAAATTAGCTGGATAGACTTTTTCCCTTAAAATATAATTCTAACACTTTTGCAAGGTATTGTCATCCGATTTTTCAGGTTTTTAATTTCACTAAAGTGTGGTAAAATATACAAAAATGTTTTTCAAAAAGAAAGTGAGGATTAAAATGAGCTCTGGAAGTCATGGTTACACAAGTGCCAAAGAAAAATATGAGGATAATAAGTCAAGCGGCTGGACATTTACAGTCTTTGGTATAATCGGCTTTATCTTTACCCTTTTAAACCTTGTTAAAATATTTAACATCTACTCTTCCGCTTTTCAGTTTGTCGTAAGCGGATGTATGTTTGCGGCATTTATAGTAGTAGGTATCGTTTCATTTAAAAATGCTGACCACTATAAGTCTCTTATAAGCAAGGAAGAGGAGGACACTGCAAAATACAAGGCTTTTCTGAAAGAAAATGTAACTTACAGGTCTACTATAGCATGTCAGGACCCTCTTGCCGAGAAAGAGGCAAACGAACTCGTTGTTATAGAAAACATTAAAGAATCAATGGTGACAGAATTTCCAGATATTGATACAGACCTTGCCTATGCGCTTGCCGAAGAGCATTATGATGCGATCCGACCCGCAAGAGACACCATAGGAACGGAAACATCTCCTGAAATGGAAGAAGAAAAAGAAAACTAAAAAGTAAGGAAACAATGATGGCGCATCCTTCAAAGCAGGATGCGCCATCATTGTTTGAGATCAATATTTAAACAAATCTTCCACTTCTTCTCTGGTAAGCTTATTAAGGAAGACTTCGCCTGCCTGGATAACAGAATCGGCAAGGTCTTTCTTCTTTTCCTGAAGCTTGTAGATCTTCTCTTCTATCGTTCCTTTTGTAATAAGTTTCATAACGTTAACGTTATTCTTCTGACCGATCCTATATACACGGTCGGTTGCCTGCTCTTCTACGGCAGGATTCCACCAAGGATCATAATGGATGACCATGTCAGCACCGGTAAGATTGAGACCGGTACCGCCTGCCTTGAGGCTGATGAGGTAAACCTGTCTCTCACCTTCGTTGAAGGTCTTTACATCCTTATTTCTCTGCTCGATAGGAGTACTTCCATCAAGATAGAAAAACTCTACTTGCTGTTCATTCAAGGCATCAGAAATTATCTGGAGCATTGATGTGAACTGTGAGAATATAAGTATCCTGTGCCCATTTCCTATGGCGTTTGAAATAACCTGCAGAAGAAGGTTCATTTTACCTGAACCACCATCATAGTTATCGATAAAGGTTGACGGATGACAGCAGATCTGACGCAGTCTTGTAAGTGAAGCAAGGATCATCATACGGCTCTTTTCGAAACCATTTTTACTGATCTCGTTATTAATCTCTTTCTTCATATTTTCCAGATAAGAAAGATATACTTCCTTCTGCTCGTCGGTCATATCAGTTATCATCTTGCGCTCAGTCTTTTCAGGAAGTTCTGTGAGCACATCCCTCTTCATTCGTCTAAGAATAAAAGGCTTAATATGGAAATTAAGCTGTTTAAGAGCATCTTTGTCATTCATCCTCATTACAGGTTTTTCGTACATATTCACAAATTTTGAATGAGTGTACAGGTAGCCCGGCATAAGGAAATCAAAAATCGACCAAAGCTCTGAAAGGTTATTTTCAATAGGTGTACCGGTAAGAGCGAACCTGTGATCTGAGTCAAGAAGCTTTACAGCCTTCGCATTCTGACTGTTAGGGTTCTTTATAAACTGTGCCTCATCAAGGAAGACAGAGTTGAAATGAACCTTCGAAAGCAGGTCAATATCACGCCTTAATATAGGGTATGATACAAGCACTATATCATAGTGTTTACATTCTCTTATTGCCTTGTGGCGGTCCTCAGGATTTCCCATTATCATAACTGTTGAAATCTCAGGAGCAAAATTTGAAATTTCATCTTCCCAGTTGTAAACAAGGGATGAAGGGCATACAACAAGATTTATCGCATCTACATTTCTTGACTTCACATTTGCAAGATATACAATGGTCTGTAATGTCTTACCAAGACCCATATCATCTGCAAGTATACCTGAAAGGAAATGCTCTGCAAGTGATGAAAGCCATCTGTAACCGGCAACCTGATAAGGTCTCACGTCTGCCTTTATATTGGCAGGTACATTAAGCTCTGTATCTTCAGGATGGTCGATAGCTGCAATAAGCGACTTGACGGATTTATCCATTTCAAGCTGATAAGTGCCCTCTTTCATAGCCTGATTCAGGTAGAAAGCATAATCAATCGAGGTATAAATATTGCCGTCTTTTATATTTTCATCAGTTATATCACCGATTCTTGTAAGAAGGTCATTTACCTTGCCAAGGTCTCCGGTAGTAAGATCAAGGAAACTTCCATTCTTAAGTCTGAAGAATTTCTTTTTAACCTTAAGAGACCTGAACAGTTCTTTTAATTCTTCTTTGCTTACATCCTCAAATTCAAAGCCGACCTCAAGAAGGTTGTTGCTGTTTTCAATATGTACAGCAGTCTTAAGAAGCTTAGGCGGATTAACCTTGATATTCTTAAATGTATCTGAATAGAACATCTCATATCTTGAAGTCATATCATTGAGACCGCCAGAAAGGAATTCATAGATTTGGTCTTCATCCTTCATAAAGAAGTATTTGCCGTCTCTTACAAAACCGAAGCTCTCTATATCATCAAAACATGCTGACTCTCGGAAAATCTGTCTGACGATGATAATATTTGAGTCAGGCATAGGATCGAATGGATTAAAACTGTATTCTCCGTAAATAGTCTTTATCTCAAGCTTAAGATTCTTGTTGTCTGTATCAAGATAAAGCTCAAAATTAACATCCTCGGTGATATAATTATTCTTCAGTGAATCAGGTATTGTCAATGAGAATGTCTCATGTATTCTTGGTAGCACAGCCTTAAGGAAGCGATCTTTTTCATCACCGTCAAAAGTAAGGGAATATTCCCCTGCATTTTCCATGGATGAATACAGCGGCAAGAAATGCTTTGTGAAAAGCTTATCAGGATGATAAACAACGCCATCATAAAGGAACATTTTGCCTTTTTCATCAAGTGGGATAATCTTATTACTATCCCAGATAAGGACTATCGAGTCATCATCTTCAGAAAGATTCAGGGCAAAATTTATGTCAGGTTTTTCATCTTTAAATTCAACATTTTCGAATGTCTCGCCTGCAAAAACAAGGTTGAAAGGCATATTTGTCAGGCGCAAAAGACGAAGGAGCATGTGCCTGTCTATGTAGAGTTCGGACTTATTAAAGATACCCGAAATATTACCCTTGCCGGTCATTTCCTGAATATCATATATTTCCGTAAGGAAGTCAAGAATTTTCTCGGATGCCTTATCGAAGCGGCTTTCCCCAGGGAAAAAACTAAATTCCTTGCCAAGCTTTATCGTTCTTCCTTCAATGTAATCACCAAGGAATTTTCTTGCATTCTGCACCTTGTACATCCTGCTGCTGCCGGCAAGAAGGGAGATCACAGCCTTGACAGAATTATCTGCTTTGAGCATTGAAGGGATATTTACCTCAAGCTGAATATGGAATATCTCACCAAGTCCTGTTATATAATCGAGCTTGTCAAAGTAATCAAGAATCTGGGTGATCTTTCTCTCTTCACTTGAAGCTATCCCCTTCTGACGCTTTCTGTCCTTATAATCAGCAATGTAGAGAAGAGTTGCCACTACATGCTTGCATGCGCCGGAGTATTTCCTGCTTGCAGGACAGTTGCAGCGATACACAACATGCTCAGGGTCAGTTATATCTACATCTACAGTATACTCGCTGTTGCCCTGAACACAGGCTCTATAATGTTCCTTGACCTTTGATTTTGCAATCTTTTTGATAGCCTTATTTGTGTAGTATCTTAAGCCTCTTGAATAAACAATATCATCAGTTGCAAGGTTTTTTATATCATTTCTTGAAAGTTCTTTATCTGCCATTTTATAAATTATATTCCATTCATTTTCTGCCCCATGTTCTTGGATATAAAAGTAAGAGCATAGGGAATATTTCCAGTCTTCCAGCTAACATGTCAAATATAAGTACAAGCTTGGTCCGGTCTGAAAAAGCGGCAAAATTTCCGGAAGGTCCGACCATTCCAAGACCTGGTCCTATATTGTTCAATGTAGCTACTATTGCGGTGAAGCTTGTCTCAAAGTCAAAATTATCGAGTGTCACAATAAGAAATGAAGTAAAAAACAGGATAACATAGGACACCAGAAACACATTTGCATTTCTTATCACAGTATGTCCGACAGGCTTACCATCCATTTTTATTATCTTAACACTCTTCTGGTGTATCATGCATGAAAGCTCTTTTTTCAAGGATTTAAGATATATCACTATCCTTGAAACCTTCATTCCGCCGCCGGTACTTCCGGCGCAGGCTCCCATATACATGACCGTAATTAAAATACAGCGTGAAAACATAGGCCATTTATCAAAATCTGCCGTTGCATAGCCTGTTGTCGTCATGACTGAAGCGACAGAAAATGCCGCATCCTTGACATTTGTACTAAGAGCATTGGCATTTCCCATTATATTTAAAACAATAACTGTGACCGCAACTGCATAAACGCCGATATACCACCTTACTTCCTCTATTGAAAAGGCATCCTTGAATTTGCCTTTTATAATATAGAAATAAAAATTGAAATTGACACCAAAAAGCATCATAAATACAGTTATGATAACCTGCTGTGTAAATGTATAGTTGCCGCACGAAGAATTATTGACACCAAAGCCACCCGTACCGGCAGTACCAAAGGTTATGCAAAGGGCATTGAAGACATCCATGCCGGTTGCAAGCATAACTATAAACTGTATCACCGTGATCGCAATATATATTTTATAAAGATATGATGCTGTTTTTTTAACGTTGGGTACAAGCTTGCCTACAGAAGGTCCCGGGCTTTCCGCCTTCAATATCTGCATATCCTGCCCTCCAAAAAGAGGAAGCACTGCAAGTATAAAGACAAGAACACCCATTCCGCCAACCCAGTGCGAAAAGCTTCTCCATATAAGAATACAGTGAGGAAGCCCTGTAAGGTCGGTAAGTACCGATGATCCTGTAGTTGTAAATCCTGATACAATCTCGAAAAGGGCATCAATGTATGAATTAAAGTAACCACTGCAGCTAAGCGGAATAGCCCCTATAAGACTTATGATAAACCATGTCAGGGCACAGATAACAAACCCCTCTCTCGCATAAAAATGCTTATGTTTAGGCTTTATCCTTGTAATCACAAAGCCTATAAGGGCGGAAACAAGTGCAGTGACCATAAAGGGGATGCCGGCATCCATTTCATTATAAAAAACAGCTGTGAATGAAGGGAGCAAGAGGAATACTCCTTCAAAACACATTACCCATCCGAGCACAAAAAATATTATATAGTAATTCATAGATTATACTTCCAGAATATCCGTTATTCCTGTAAGCCCCTTTCTTGTAGTGACTATGATAACGCTGTCACCTGGTTTGATCTCATCTTTACCGGAAGGAGTAATAAGCTTTCCCTTTCTGGCAATAGAGGCAATAAGAATATCTGATTTAATCTTAAGCTCTGAAATAGGTCTGTCCGTTACCTGTGAATCCTCTTTTATAAGAAACTCCAATGCCTCAACCTTGCCGCCAACAAGGCGATAAAGGGTTTCAACATTGCTTCCGAATGAATTCTGCATCGAACGAACGTATTTAATTATATATTCACTTGTAATTTCTTTAGGTCTGATAACTGATCCTATAGGAAGTTCAGATAAGACTTCTTCAAAATCAATCTTGTTTACCTTTGTAATGGTCTTGGCATTTGACACTGTCTGTGCATATAAGGAAAGCATGATATTTTCCTCATCGATATTTGTTATCGAAACAACGGCATCTGCCTGCCTTATTCCCTCTTCCAAAAGAACATGCTTATCTGTGGCGTCTCCATGGATTACAAGTGCCTGCGGTATAGCCTCGGACAGGAATTCACATCTGCTGTTATCCTCTTCAACTATCTTTACAGAAACTCTTGCTTTAATGAGCTCCTGCGCAAGATAATAGGAAATAGTACCACCTCCGCAGATAAGCACATTTTTTATAGGATTGGATTTTATTCCAATTTTATGAAAGAACGTATAGCTGTCGCGAAGACTTAAGATACATGAAATAGTATCTCCTTCTTTAAGTACGAATGAGCCGTCAGGAATGATGATCTGATCCTCGCGCATTACTATACAGACAAGGATACTTCTTGAAAATGTCTGCGAAAATGCAATAAGGTTCATGCCATCGACAACAGACCCCCTCGGTATTGTGACACTGATAAGATTGATCCTTCCCTTGTTAAAAGTATCCACTTCGATAGCTGAAGGAAAATGGATCAGTCTTGCCATTTCAAGAGCGGCTGTACGCTCAGGATTTATGGCAAGAGAAAGGCCAAGTTCTTCTTTGATAAAGCTTATTTCTGAAAAATAATGCGGATCACGAACTCTGGCTATGGTCTGACAATTACCGGCTTTCTTTGCTATAAGGCAGGAAAGAAGATTTATCTCATCCTTACCAGTTACAGCAATAAGAAGATCAGCATTTTCAACGTCTGCCTCCATCTGGATCTTGTAACTTGTACCATTTCCCTGAACTGCCTGTACATCAAGAACACTGACAGCATCCTGTAAATGTTCGCTGTCTGTATCTATTACAGTGATATCATGATCCTCTTCTGACAGCTGTTTGGCAAGTGCATAACCAACCTTGCCACAGCCGACGATAATAATGTTCATTTTAACTCCCTTAGGAATGAATTTTATAATGTCGGTGTCAAAAATTGCCGCCGATATCATAACCAACCTTATTATTTTACTATAAAATGCTACAAAGGTCAAAGCCTATCGTAAACGAAATAAGTAATTTCGTTTACGATAAACGTCGCCGAGAATTAATGCTGGATAGACTTGCTCTATCCGCAATTATTTTCTTCGCTTACTATAAA
>CADBPM010000041.1 GCA_902796595.1 uncultured Lachnospiraceae bacterium
GTACGCAGCAGGTAAACAGCAACTCGCCTTACAAATGCCCAAAACAAGGCACTTAAGGCAATGAAAAAGTTCTCAAAGAGATAATTTTGTACAATTCATATTACTAATTTTCGAAGGCAGCTTCCATAAGGAAGCTGCCTTTTTTTATTTATCTACATAAAAAAATTTCGTAGAGATAATTTTAAAGAAAATCTTTAAATTCTGCTTAAAATTTGTTAAACTATATTTATATAGTAAGTAGTCAGCTATTCATATTTGCTTAGTGAGGGCTGGCAGAGTGTGGTCTCATGCAAAGCAAGGCGCTACAGTACATAGAAAGATTTGTGATTAAGGCTGTGCAAGGTGCAGGAACATTCATGATTAAAGTCAAAAGATTTAGATTATCGTAGGGGGAACAAATGGCTTATTTATCACATACGACAGCGGAAATAGACAGACTTACAGAGAAATGCATTGAGACAACAAGCATTTCACCTGACTTGTATGCAAAGTATGACGTAAAAAGGGGACTCAGGGATATCAATGGTAATGGGGTGAGAGCCGGTCTTACCAAGATTTCTACGATTTCAGCCTCTACTGTTGTTGATGGAAAAAAAGTGCCGTCAGAGGGTGAACTTTACTACAGAGGAATAAATATAAAAGACCTTACGGCTGGATTTTTGGGTGAAAATCGTTTTGGATTCGATGAAACAGCCTACCTTTTATTGTTTGGAAATTTACCCGATAAGGATGAACTTGCAAGATTCACGAAGGTAATGGCAGATGCAAGGAGTCTTCCGAAGAATTTTGTTCGTGATGTAATAATGAAGGCACCAAGCAAGGACATGATGAATACTCTTGCAAGGAGTGTGCTTACCCTGTATTCGTATGATCCTCATGCAGATGATATTTCATTGTCAAATGTTTTACGCCAGTGCCTTAATCTGATAGCTGTCTTTCCTCTGTTTTCAGTTTATGGGTATCAGGCATATAACCATTACATGAATAATAAGAGTCTCTATATTCATCTTCCGAAAAAGGACCTGAGTGCAGCGGAAAATATATTAAGACTGCTTCGTCCGGATAAGAAATATACTCAGACAGAAGCAAGAGTCCTTGATTTGGCACTGGTGCTTCACATGGAGCATGGTGGCGGTAATAACTCCACGTTTACAACGCATGTTGTCACCTCGTCCGGAACCGATACGTATTCAGCCATAGCTGCTGCACTAAGCTCTTTAAAGGGACCTAAACATGGAGGAGCCAACATAAAGGTGGTTGAAATGTTTAAGGATCTGAAAGAACATGTTAGTGATATAAAAGATGAAGATGCTGTAAAGAACTATCTTACAAAGCTCGTTCATGGGGAGGCTTTTGACCGTAAAGGTCTTATATATGGTATGGGACACGCGGTTTATTCTATTTCAGACCCAAGGGCAAAAATGTTTAAAAATGCAGTAAGAAAGCTTGCTCTTGAAAAAAACAGGATGGATGACCATGACCTTTATATGATGATAGAAAGACTTGCACCGGAAGTGATCGCAAAGGAAAGAAAGATATATAAAGGTGTCAGTGCCAATATCGATTTTTACAGCGGTTTTGTTTATGGCATGTTAGGGCTTCCTACTGAACTTTTCACTCCAATGTTTGCATGTGCCAGAATTGTTGGTTGGAGTGCTCACAGGCTTGAAGAACTTATAAATACCAACAAGATAATAAGACCTGCTTATATCAGTGTGCAGCCTGACTGCAACTATATTCCATTTGAAAAGAGATAAAAAAAACACCGGCTTATTGCCGGTGTTTTTTTGTGCAGTCAGTAAACTTGCAAGTACGTAGGAAGTTCGCACAATTTTTTATATGACAAATATCTTAATACTTCTTGGTTGCATCACTATATCGCCCATGATGGTTGTTGGGCGTTCAAGTACAGACTTTTCTTCAAAAGTATCAACTACAAGATGCCATTCTCCGAATGAAACCTGTGGAAGAGTGATATGTATAGGCTCCCAGTGAGTGTTTATGGCAACGTATACGATATCGTCATGTTCATCTTCAGCAGGTGAACCGGCATACATTATACCCAGATAGTGGCTTGAGCTGCTGTAGTCTGGTCTGTAAGGTGTTATACCGTGAAGTGATATATCAGGGAGTCCTAGTCTGCTCGCAGCAAGGTGACGTCGTATAGCAGGATGCTTAAGTCTGAAATGGATCATATATTTGAAGAATTCAAACTGGTCGTGGTTTGATTCAAGATCCTTCCAGTTCAGCCATGAGATGTTGTTATCCTGGCAGTAGGCGTTGTTGTTTCCACCCTGTGAATTGCCAAATTCATCTCCCATAAGGAACATAGGGGTGCCTCTGGAGACCATGAGCGAGGTGAATGCGTTCTTTATCATCCTGCTGCGGAGTTTGTTTATATTTTTATCTGTAGTCTCACCCTCATAACCGCAGTTCCATGAATGGTTGTTGTTGTCGCCGTCTGTGTTGTTCCAGTTGTTATCCTCATTGTGTTTATCGTTGTAGGAGTACAGGTCATGAAGGGTAAAGCCGTCATGACAGTCGAGGAAATTGATGGAAGCGTTGTAGCTGCCCTGACTCTCGGAGTAAAGGTCAGGAGAACCGGTTATGCGGTTGGCAGCAGCCTGAATGGTTCCAGGATCGCCCTTTAAGAAAGCTCTCATGTCATCTCTGTATTTGCCGTTCCATTCCTTCCAGCGGTGATATGAAGGGAAACTTCCTACCTGATACATGCCGCCAGCATCCCATGCTTCTGCGATAAGCTTTACATTTCCAAGTATAGGGTCAAATGCAAGACGCTGAAGAAGAGGAGGATCTGCCATCGGAGAACCGTCTTCGTTACGACCTAAGATTGTTGCAAGGTCAAATCTGAAGCCGTCGATTCTGTAATTGGTTATCCAGTAGCGCAGGCATTCCACAATCATTTCCTGAACAATAGGATGGTTGCAGTTCATTGTATTGCCGCAGCCCGAGAAATTATAATAATATCCGTCAGGCGTAAGCATGTAGTAGACGTTGTTGTCGAGACCCTTGAATGAGAAGAAAGGTCCCTTTTCGTTGCCCTCTGCAGTGTGGTTGAAAACAACGTCAAGATAAACTTCTATGTTGTTTTCATGAAGTTCTTTGATAAGGTTCTTTAACTCCGTACCTTCATGGTTATGCTCGCGCTTTGAAGCATAACTGGTATTAGGAGCAAAGAAGCAGACAGTATTATAGCCCCAGTAATCGCAAAGAGGTCTTCCGTAGAAGTCTCTGTGCGAGAGCATTTCATCAAATTCGAAGACTGGCATGAGCTCTATGGCGGTAACACCTAATTCCTTGATATAAGGGATCTTTCTCCTTAAGCCCTCGAAAGTTCCTCTTTCATTATCAGGAAGGTGGCTTGACTTATCATGAGAAAAGCCACGGACATGCGTTTCGTAGATTATCACATCCTCTGAAGGGAGGAGAGGCTGCATGGAATCTTTCCAGTCAAAATTATTTTTAACGACACGTCCATGATAGATATAATCTGACTGAGTACCCCAGTCTGCCTGACCTGCAACGGCTTTTGCATAAGGATCAAGAATTTGTTTGCTCTTATCAAAAACAAAGCCGTTTTTAGGATCGTAAGGACCATCGACTCTGTAGGCATATTCAATTTCTTCAATATCCAGCTTAAATACGATCATTGAATAGACATTTCCGATCCTGTAGGATTCTGGAAATGGAATCTCGACAAAAGGCACCTTTTCACCTGAATGAAACAAGAGCAGAGTGATTGCGGTAGCATTTTTAGAATGAATTGTAAAATTGACACCGGTAGGAATTGCTGTAGCACCGTTCATATCGTAAAAACCAGGTCTTACATCAAATCCATTGATTGTGTCGAGGGGCTGCATGTGAAATTTGCTGAACTGGGCGCTGCCGACAGCAAAATCAGTTTTTTCGTTGTCCATTTAGCTTCTCCTCTCATTTTTTAGTGAAATTTCAAAAAAAGCATATTTCTTAAAATTTATATATTCAATTATAACATAAGTCGGCGTAAAATAAATATAGTTTCTTTGTAAATGTTGAAAACTTTTTAAGCCACGTTGAAATACGACGATTAAAAACGTTCCTTGGGTTTACAAATTATGCCCAAAATTATATTATATAGTAGTATGGACTTATCAAAATAAGAACATTATGAAAGCTGAAAATAAAAACCGGAGGATATATGGGACTTGTAACAGGAATTACCAAACAGACAGACAACAGATTTCTCAATCTCTACGATCTGGACACTGTCTATAAAAACGGAAACAAGAGCCATTACTATATGGCATCGAGAGCAGACAGCGAAAAGACACTGAAGCTTGTCACAAGGGAAAATAAGCCGGATGGTGTTATTATCTTTGCGCTTGCAGGCAAGGAACATGATAAGATAGTTCTTGTGCGCCAGTACAGATATCCTATTGATGGATGGATATATGAGCTTCCGGCGGGACTGGTTGAAAAAAATGAAGATATATATGAAGCAGGTATAAGAGAGATGAAAGAGGAGACAGGACTTACTTTCACGCCTCTTAAGGCTCCTTGCGGGTATGATAGACCATTTTATTCATCGGTCGGTATGAGCGACGAGTCCTGTTCAACTATATACGGCTATTGTGAGGGAGCTCCTTCTTCTGCACTTGAAGAAGAGAGTGAAGAAATAGAGGTCGTACTTGCAGATAGAAAAGAGGCTTTGAGGATACTTAAAGAGGAAAATGTCTGCATAAGGGCAGGCTATACCCTGCCACATTTTATAGCCGATGAAGATCCATTTGCTTTTCTGAAAGTTTGATAGTCTCCAGTGGAGGGTTTTATGTTCAGCATTACGGGATATAGCGGAAAGACAGATGTACATGAAGCAGTTATGGAAGCAACCGCCTCAATGACAGATGAATATCAGAAGCTCATCATATTTTTTTCGGATTATACCAGATTTGTGGATTTCAGCGCAAGTCTACACGAAATGTTTCCGGACTCTTTAGTCGTCGGAGCAGTGTCGGAAATGGTTGCCTCTCCGGGTAAGCTTATTTACGGAGGACTGGTGGTTTCTGCCTTTTCGGATGATATTGAGGTTTCATACGCGATTCTTAACAATGCATCAGTAGCACCGGTAAATGATGTTGCAGGGATCAGGGATGCACTTGACAAGGTAGGTGCAGAAAATACTGCGGCATTTTTACTTAATTGCGGAAACACTTATTCAGACGATAAAGTTTCTGACTGCATATATCTTTCCATAAATAAATTGCAGATACCTGTTTTTGGCGGTTCTGCTGCAGCAAGACCTGATCAGACAATAGATGATGCTTTTCCAAGAGGCGAGATTTCATGCAATGGCAGAGTCTACAAGGATGATTCCATAATAATCTTTATGCACAATAACAGAGGAAAGATAAGGATATATTCCGCTAATATCTATACTCCAATGGGATACTCTTTTCAAGTTACGGATGCTGATGTCCGCAAAAAGACAGTATATGAGTTAAACTATCAGCCGGCTGTGAAGGTCTTATCAAAGGCACTGGGATGCCGTGAAAATGATCTGATAGAGACACTGCGCTATCATCCTCTTGGCAGGTCCTTCGGAAATACCAACCTGATCGGAGAGGCTGCCAGGATGACAAATGACGGTGGAATAGAATTTCGGGTAAGATTTTATAATCAGACCAAGGTTGATCTTATGGAGCCTGTTCATTACGAAGAAAATTTCAAAAATACGCTGGACAGGATAAACAGAGAAAATAAAAAAGGATTCTTTTCTATCGTATGCAGTTGTATCTCGCAGGCTGCATTTCTCCAGAGAAGCTCATGGTTTGAGTCTCTCCTTGATAATTTTAGTGAAAGTCTTGAGCATTATATCTGCTTCTTCCCATATGGAGAGCAGTTCAATTATGTATATATGAATCAGACAACAGTATTTGCTGTTTTCGAAAATAATAAATAGTCCGTATCGCATTACCAAGAGAGATAAAATAACGAGGACAAAAAATGGCCAGAAAATTTGATAGTGGTTTGGTATATACAAAGCAAAGGTGTGTGGGCTGTAATCAGTGTATTTCAAACTGTCCTGTTGAAGGTGCCAATATTGCCAGAAATGAGGGGGATAGGACTTGGGTAAGCGTCGATGAGAGCGCATGTATTGCATGCGGCAGATGCGTTACAGTATGTACTCATGGAGACAGGACTTACAGGGACGATACAAGGAGCTTCTTTTCAGATCTGAATGACGGAAAGAAGATATCCCTTCTTTTGGACGATACATTTTACTACAGCTATACACCGGAGCAGGTTTCAAAGATAATAGGCTTCCTTAAAGATGCAGGAGTGGAGCATGTTTATGATGTTGCATTTGGCGCGGGAATCAATCTCTGGAAAACAGTGCATTTCCTTTTAGATCATAAAGATGATGATGACGCAGGAAGCTATATCTCATCGGTATGTCCAGTTGTAGTGCTATATCTTGAAAGATATAAGCTTGACCTCATAAGAAAACTTATACCTGTAGCTCCGCCGGCATACTGTACTGCACGTTATGCAAAAAAATATCTGAATGATAAAAATGAATTTGCTCTTATAAGCAACTGTACAGCACCGGGCTTGCTTAATTCTATGCCTGAAAACAGAGATTTCAACATTAGATACAATATCACACTCAAAAGGTTTGATGAGGTTATCCGTACAATCGATACCGAAGGGTATTCAGGTACAAGTGACCTTAAGGGAAACGGAATATTCCCGGGATATGTTTTTTCGGGTTCCTTGAAAAAAGAGTGCGAGATGCTTCTTCCTGATGAGGATTATGTTTCAAAGCTCACCTTCAATTCGTATGATATAAAAAATATGAGTTCAGAAACATCTGTGTTTAAATCTCAGGGTGTAAGGCCTGTTGTAGCAGATGCAATGAATTCTGAAAATGGATGCCTTACATGTGCAGGAAAAATAAGATTTGCAGGTGAGATTGACAATATAAGGGCGTCCTTTAAGAAGAATTTAGCAGGCAGTGACGCGAGAAAATATTATGTAAGTCTTTCTAAAGAAGAGAGGCTTGCTTTTATAGATAAAACATTCGAAGAACTTGATACAGATGATTTCGCATTGCCAAAGCTCCTTCATTTTGACCAGTCTATTTCAGTTCCGCTGAATGTCATAGATGAAGTTCTTGCCTCCTTACATAAGCATACAGCGGAGGAAAAGCATATAGACTGCAGAGCCTGCGGCTATGAAAGCTGTATAGAGATGGCAAAGGCTATCGCAAATGGTTTTAATGTCAGGGAAAACTGTACAGCTTATTCCAAGGGTGAAATAAGAAGGCTTGCGTCAACGGATACCATGACGGGTGCGCCGAATATGTACAGGTTCTCCGAAAAGGCAGCAGCAATCTTAAATACGGCGCAGGGTGAGAGGTTTGTCTTAGGATGGACCGATGTAAAGAATCTTCGTATAATAAACGACGTTTTGGGCTATGAAAGCGGAAACAATGTGCTGAGAGCCTTTGCAAGGGCTATCGAGAATGTTCTTCCTGAAAATGGATGCTATGGAAGATTTGCAGATGACAGCTTTGTATTCATGGTGCCTTATAAGCGTGGTATCTATCAGGATATAAAAAATTATGCCGCAATGAAATGCTCGGAATTTAAAAATACAATTCCTGTAAGCATAGATATGGGGTTCTATGAGATAGAAGAAAGAGTTATATACGCCATAAAGGATATAACAAGATTTGCAGATAATGCAAGGATTGCCTTTGACACTGTAAAAGGCGGCTATGATATAGGCATTGGCATATATACTGAGGCAATGAAACAGAAGATCATCCGTGAGTCCGAGCTTACCAGTCTTATGGCGGTTTCTCTTGAAAGAGGGGACTTTAAGGTTTATTTTCAGCCACAGTTTGACCATATTCATGGAACTATGGTAGGAGCCGAGGCTTTGGTGCGCTGGATAATAGACGGTAGGAGCGTGGTTTCACCTGCACAGTTTGTACCCCTTTTTGAAAAGAATGGCTTTATAGCAAAGCTCGACGCTTTTGTGTGGGAGACTACCTGCAGATATTTAAGAAAATGGCTTGACGAAGGCAGGCAGGTAGTGCCGGTTTCTGTAAATATTTCAAGAGTTGATATCTACAGCGAGGATATAGGAGAACTGCTCGACAATATCACCAACAAATATCAGATTGACAGAAAATACCTTCGACTTGAAATAACAGAATCCGCATACATAAAGGATCCTGAGAGCATGGGACAGCTTATAGACAACCTTCACAAGCTGGGCTTCCTTGTCGAAATGGATGATTTCGGAAGCGGATACAGTTCACTTAATGTCCTTAAGGATATGAACGTAGATATCCTTAAGCTTGATCTTAAGTTCCTTGCAGGTGGAAATGAAGGACGAGGCGGAAGCATAATCCAGTCTGTTATTAGAATGGCAGGGCTTCTCAATATACCGGTCATTGCAGAAGGTGTTGAGACAAAGGCGCAGGCAGACTTTATGACAAGCGTAGGCTGTTCTACGATACAGGGCTTCTATTATGCAAAGCCTATGTCGGAAAATGAATTTATAAGACTTATGGGCGACTACATTCCTGAGATAGAAAAGAAAAGGAATGATGAAAGAAGCAGGACAAGCTTTTATTATGGCAGTGATCTGCTTGGTAAGTTTCTTAGTCCCGGCAGTGAAGTGACCAATATTTTTGAGCTTGCAATAGGAGCAGCGGCTCTTTTTGAGTACAGCTTTGGAAAGCTTGAAATGATAAGGTCAAATTCTATGTTTGTAAAGGAAACCGGACTTACAAGCGACCTTATAAATAAACATAAGGATGATTTCTTTGATTTTGTTTATGAGCCGGATAAGAACAGGATAACCGATAAAATTGAAAAGATAACGGGAACCGGAGAAAGTGTGACATTTACAAGTCTGTGGGGCATGGATGGCTCGGTCTGCATGAGGACTACCGCAAAGCTCATCGCGGCAGCAGGGCTTAGGTACGTTATATTTGCAACAATAGATAATGTATCCGATCTTGTAGATATAACAAGGATCCGCGAGTCGATATATGAAAGGCCTTTTAGAAGGAAGTAGAGGGGGGTAGCTATAATCCGCCTGATGTGGTATACTTTCTTGGAATGCACTAAAAAGCAGGGTGCTCCAACACGTTAAATATCAGGAGAGTCAATATGCTTGCAAAGAAAAAAGTCAGGATGATGACAAGGCTTTCGATTTTTGAGGAATCGACAGCCGGAAAGAAGGCACTTAGTATATGCAGGTTCTTTAAAAATGACTATATAAGATGGGAGCTTATCAAGACGGCGATCAGCTATACGATTGGCTTTGCCATACTGTTCGGGCTTTATGTCATCTATAATCTCGAAAAAATAGTAGGAACAGTGACGGCACTGAATCCAAAGATTGTCGGGCAAAAGGTACTTTCACTTTATATTCTATTTTTAGTCATATATTTAGTGTTTACTTTTATTCTTGCCTCATTCAGATACAGGCGTCATAAGAAGAACTTCAATCGCTACGACAGAGAACTGAAGCGTATGGAGGAATATTACAAAGATACAGAACAGGAAGAAGATAGTATGGAGGATGATAAATGATACAGCTTCTATTAGTGCGTGATGCGGTTAAAAAATTCTATTCACGTTACGCCAGGATCATAAATGTCATCCTTAGATTTTTGGCTGCACTTATCTGCTTTACTCTTTTAAATACAGAGATTGGCTACGATGAAAGAATTTTGGATGTTCCAGTTGTTTTGCTTTTATCCGGAGTTTCAGCCTTCTTTCCTCTGTCATTTATGGTTTTTGTCGCTTTTTTGATGACAGTTATTCATATCTATGCTGCGTCCGGATTTTTGAGCGGTATATTTATACTTATAATAGCAGTACTTTATTTCCTGCTTATACGTTTTGCACCAGGGTATGGCTGGGTTGTCCTTGCTGTGCCTGTCTGCTCGGCAGTGCACATGGGAGCACTTGTTCCTATAGTATTGGGGCTTATTGGTACTCCTATTGCTGTATTTGCACTCATACCGGGAACTGTAGTCTACTACATTATCGGAGTGATAAAGAGTGCCATCAGCATTTCTGATGGCTCTACTAAGCTGCAGGATAATCTTCAGAACTACATATATGTGATAAAACAGCTTACTGGCAACCGCGAAATGATACTTATGCTTGTAGCCAGTACACTGATAATGCTTATCACCTATTTTACAAGAAGGCTTATGATAAGCCATGCAAACGAAACCGCAGTCATTGCAGGAGGCCTAAGTTATATCATATTTATGATATTTGGTTATCTTGCATTTGATGTTTCTACAAATGTACTATGGATGCTTGCAGGAGCGATCCTTGCAGCACTTGGAGCCTATGTGGTGCAGTTTGCTCGATTTATACTTGATTATTCAGCTGTTGAACACCTGCAGTTTGATGATGACGATTATTATTACTATGTTACAGCTATTCCAAAGTATTCAGTGACCGGAACGGACAAGGAGATCACAAGAATCAGTGACTCGGATGCAGACAGAGAATAATTTTCCAGTAAAGGAAGCGGAGTATGGAAAATATCAGGGAGACATTAAGCGATTTTTTTAATTTCATGTCGCTGCCCTCTTTTGATGTGACAGATATCCTTGAAATACTTATTTTAGCATTTATCATATATCATATAATAAGGTGGATAAAGAACAAGCGTGCATGGGCTCTTGTAAAGGGGCTCTTAGTGCTGCTTGTTTTCTGTCTTGTGGCGATCATACTTAATTTGGATGTTATATTGTGGATAATCAAAAATACATTCAGTGTGGGTATCATAGCGCTTGTTATACTATTTCAGCCTGAGCTCAGAAAGGCACTTGAGGATATCGGCCGTAAGAATATAATACCGGCAATTTTTACAGACCAGTCAAATGTAAGCAAAAGATTTTCCGACAGCACCATAGAAGAGCTTATCAAGGCCTCTTTTGATCTTGCAAGGGCAAAGACAGGAGCTCTTATAGTACTTGAGTGCAATGTAAGGCTGGATGACTATATCAACACAGGAATTTCCCTTGATGCCGAGATAAGCAGTGCCCTTCTTATAAATATTTTTGAGCATAATACACCATTGCATGATGGTGCAGTTGTAATGCGGAGCGACAGAATCGTTTCAGCAACGTGTTATCTTCCGTTATCGGATAATATGAAGCTTTCAAAGGAGCTTGGCACAAGACATAGAGCTGGTGTAGGAGTAAGTGAAGTCACGGATTGTCTTACTATCATTGTTTCAGAGGAAACGGGAAGAGTTTCTATTGCCAAGGATGGCAGGCTTATAAGGAATGTTGATGCGGAAAGACTGAGAAAGGAACTTGAGACAGTTCAGAAAAAGGATATTGTTGATGCAGAAGTGAGAGACAAGTGGGTAAAGGTGAAGAAGCACCTTTCGCATGGAAAATGATATGAAAAAATTATTATTAAACAATATCGGCTTGAAGATCATATCGATACTTATAGCTATAGTTCTGTGGTTTGCCATAGTTTACACCTACGACCCTGCAAAAACAGCAGATTTTACTATTCCTGTCACAGTCATAAATGGTGACAGTATTACGAAGCTTGGCAAGGTATACGAGGTCGAGCAGGGAAATACTGTAAATATCAGAGTCAAGGGCAAGACAAGTATCGTAAAAAGCCTCAGATCATCTGATTTTAAAGCCACAGCAGATATAAGCAAGCTTTCACCGACCTATAATGCCAATATTGATGTAGTATGCACAAAATCAAGTAATGTAGAGATTTCTTTTTCGGGAAGTGTAAAGATGCTTCAAGTTAAACTTGAAGACTTGGTCACAAAACAGTTTCCGGTTGTGGCAAAGCAGAGGGGAACTCCTTCGGATGGCTTTTTTGTGGGAGATTCTACGACGAGACCTAATCTTATAAGGGTTTCAGGCGGCAAATCTGCTATTGATAAGATTTCGGTTGTAAATGTTTCTGTTGATGTAAATGGCGCCAACAAGTCCTTCTTCTCGGAGGCGGAGCCGGTGGCGTGTGATAGTGACGGAAACCTTGTGAAATCGGATTCTCTGTCATTTTCAACAAATCCGATCTCTGTAACTACAAAAGTATATGAAACCAAAGAAGTAGCAGTATTTGTAGATACAGAAGGAGCGCCGTATACAGGATATACGCTTGAAAGCACTGATTATGAACCTAAAAGCGTTATAGTGGCAGGTGACAAAAGCGACCTTGATGCTGTAAGTTCACTTACAGTTAAAGTTGATGTGACCGACAAGATCACAGATATAGAGGAAACAAGTTCTATCAAGGATGTTCTTCCTAAGAATGTGTTTTTAACTGACCCAGAGGCATCTGTCAGTGTCAAATGCAAGATAGCAAGGCTTGATACCAGAGAGATAAGTCTTTCAGAGAAGGATATAACTATAAATAATCAGAATGAGAATTTTGATTATGATATACCTGATAAGACTACACTGTCGCTAAAGGGACTTCGCAAGAATATCAGCGGAGTTACAATATCACAGCTTAGTCCTGTTGTGGATGTATCAGGTATAGTAAAAGCAGGGAGCTATAAACTGCCATTGGTATTTTCGACTATAGATGGCGTTTCATACGATAAATTGAGCGAGATAACCGTAACTGTGCGGGAAAAGAAGAAGGATATAGAAGATATGCCTGCGAGCGAAAGCGCAGTGACAAGCGGAGGCTCGATTATTACAAAGCCGGATGATACACAAAAAGAGCCACATGAAAATTCTTCCGAAGATATTTCCGAAGAAGAAGAGACGAGCAACATCGTAAAATAAAAGATATAAGGATATTGAGATGAAACTAAGTATCATAACACCATTTCAAAAAGGAAGTGCATATCTTCGCGACTGCCTTGACAGCCTTAAAGAGCAGAGCTTTAAAGACTATGAACTCTTACTTGTTACAGACCATACCGAAGAAAATGTGGACGCGATCCTTGCAGATTTTAAAGATCTGCCGGTAAGAAAAATCATGCTTGAAGCAGGAAAAAGCGGGGTTGCGACTGCAAGAAATAAGGGTATAAAAGAAGCAAAGGGTGATTATATCTATTTTTTGGACAGCGACGATTATCTTTATGGAGACACACTTTCTATAATATTTTCATCTGTTGAAAATGAAGAAGAAGCTCCGGATATGGTCTTTGGCTTAAAGAAATGGACCTACTATACAAGACAGGGTTATCTTGCATGGATAGTATCGCAGGAGCAGGAAAATGAGGAAGATAATGCAGGTGAAGTAGGAGAAGGACAGGAAGAAGGAGCCGAGGGCTCTGATGATGGCGACTCCGACAGCTCCTATGACCAGTTTGCAAATGGCGAGGATGATTCAGATGAATTTATTGATGAATATCTTCCTACAGACGAAGTTATCACCAACAGGCAGCATCGTGTTGCAATAAAAAGGCTTATTACAAGAAGAAAGGGACTTAAAAATGTATCTGTGCTTGACATTCTTTTTAAGAGAACCTTTATTCTTGAAAATGGCATAAGCTTTAACGAAAAATTCAGGTATTACAGCGATCTGTCTTTCCTTTGCGAGGCCGTGGAAAAGGCACATCGTATTATAATGAACTATGATGCCATCTATATAAAGAGAAAGCACGATGATCCTATTACTTTCCCTTCTCTTGCAGATGAGCAGAGTGATAATCGTTTTGATGAAATGCTTGATTCATACAATTATACTCTTACAAAGCTTGAAGAAGATGGCAGGGTATACAGAGCACTGAACAGAAAGCTTATAAATTATTTTTCCGGCTATTTTATGATGAAGATGCGCCGCAGTGAAAATGATTACTGGTACGGCGACAGATTCGATGTGATGAAGGAAAATATTTCAAACATTTCATCCGAGGTGGTAGATAAGCTCAAGTTTACGAAAAAGCATGCTGTTTCAGCTCTTCTTGCAGGCAACAGAGATGCAGTCTTAGGACAGATAAACAGAAGGCTTGCAGGCAGGAAACTTGTAAGAATGGTAACAAAGCCTCATGAGCTGGCAAAATATCTTTATCTGCATTATTTTATGAAACAGCCTGTTATGGATAACTGGGTCATGCTTGAATGTTTCTTTGGCAAGAGCTATGGAGATAATCCGAAAGGAATATATGAGTACCTCAATAAGAAATATCCGGGAAAATTCAGATATATATGGGTAATTGACAATCCAAAGAGTAAGATACCGTATGACTGCAAAAAGGTAAAGAGATTTTCGATAGAGTATGCATATTATATCGCCAGATGTAAATATTTTGTTTTCAATGTTCATCAGCCGGGATTTATGAGAAAGAGGGATGAACAGGTATTCCTTGAGACATGGCATGGAACGCCGTTAAAGCGTCTTGCCTTTGATATGGACGATAACTTCTCCTCGACACCTGGCTATAAGAAAAAGATATTTAAACAGGCAAAACAGTGGGATTATCTCGTTGCGGACAACCAGTATTCAGCGGATATTTTCAGAAGTTGTTTCAGATTTGATGGAAATATGCTGATGTATGGGTATCCAAGAAACGATATTCTGCACGCACCAAACAGGGATGAGCTTGCCAGACAGATAAGAAAGAAGGTAGGCATACCTGAAGGAAAGAAGACCATACTTTATGCGCCCACATTCCGCGATGACGAGTATTATGGAACAGGTCAGTATAAATTTCAGTTAAAGCTTGATCTTCCTACTATGAAGAGAGAGCTTGGTGATGATTATGTGATAATTCTTCGTACTCATTACTATATAGCCGACAAGGTTGATGTGACTGGAATGGGAGACTTTGTAGTCAACCTCAGCAAATATGATGATATTGCAGAAATATATCTGATTTCAGATATATGCATCACAGACTATTCGTCGGTTTTCTTTGATTATGCAAATCTTAGAAGACCAATTCTTTATTATACTTATGATCTTGATAAATACAGAGGAATGCTCAGAGGCTTCTATTTCAACATGGAAGAAGAAGTTCCGGGACCTATGCTCTTTACAACGGAGGAAGTTGCCGATGCAGTAAAGAACATTGATAAGATCAATGAAAAGTATAAAGAAAAATACGATGCGTTTTACGACAAATTCTGCTACCTTGATAAAGGTAATGCATCAGAGCAGATTTGTAATGAAGTATTTGATCTGAAATGACAGACAGATATATTCTGGGGAGGAAAAAACAATAATTTCAGTAATCAATAATTTTAAAAAATACAGATTTCTTCTTGTGGAGCTTGTCAAGAAGGACATCAAGTTGAAATACAGAAGGTCGTACCTGGGTATTCTGTGGACTCTTATAGAGCCTCTTCTCACAATGATAGTTTTAACCATTGTATTTTCAAGCTTTTACGGGAAAGATGACAAATCTTTCCCTGTATATATTCTTACAGGACGCCTTTTATATACTTTTTTTGCTAATGCTACTAAAGCGGCGACCAAATCCATACGCTCCAATGCGTCAATGATAAAAAAAGTATATGTGCCTAAATATATTTATCCGGTTTCATCGGTAATATCAAGTTATGTGATATTTCTGATATCTTTGATAGTACTTGTAGGAGTGTCACTTGTTTTAGGAGTTTATCCTACAATACATATAATACATGCAATAATCCCACTTGCAGTATTGTTTTTTATGGCTTTGGGAGTTGGAATGTGCCTTGCGACCTTGGCTGTTTTCTTCAGGGATATGGAATATCTTTGGGGCGTAGCTCTTATGCTTATCATGTATTCATCGGCTATTTTCTATAATCCGGAAAAGATCATAAAAAACGGATACGGGTGGATCTTGCAGATTAATCCACTGTATGCATGCATAGTTAATTTCAGAAGTGCAGTGTTCGGGGCGGCAATTGAGACGGATTATATGCTTTATTCGATGGCATTTGCATCAGTAACGCTTATTATAGGCATATTTGCTTTCTATAAGCAGCAGGATAAGTTCATTCTTCACATTTAAGGAAATATAAATGAGTAATAAATATGCTATAGAAGTCGACAATGTTGGCATGAAATTCAACATGAGTTCTGAAAAGGTGGATAACCTTAAGGATTATGTTATAAAGTTTCTCAAAAGAGAACTTATGTATAAGGAATTTTGGGCACTTAAGGATGTCACATTTAAGGTCGAAAAAGGCGACAGAGTCGGTATAGTAGGGCTAAACGGAGCCGGCAAATCCACTCTTTTGAAGGTTGTTTCCGGTGTCTTAAAGCCAACCGAAGGCAAAGTAAAGATAAAAGGCAAGATTGCCCCGCTGCTTGAACTTGGAGCAGGCTTTGACAAGCAGTACACAGGCGCAGAAAATATCTACCTTTATGGTGCCATGCTTGGCTATTCCAAATCATTTCTACAGGAAAAGTATGAAGAGATAGTCAAGTTTTCAGAATTGGGTGACTTTATAAATGTTCCGGTGAAAAATTATTCATCCGGAATGAAGTCGAGGCTTGGTTTTGCGATAGCAACAATAGTTGAGCCGGATATCCTGATACTTGACGAGGTACTTTCGGTAGGTGATGCTAAATTCAGGAAAAAGAGCCTTAAGAAAGTAAAATCAATGATTAAAAATAATGTTACCGTTCTTTTTGTGTCTCATTCGATCGACCAGATGCTTGATGTGTGCAACAAGGCTATTCTCCTTGAAAAGGGACATATCATAGCTCAGGGCGATGCCAAGGATGTGGCAGATATTTATAATAATAAGATTGGTGGCTGAGGAAGGAAGATTTAATTAAAATGAAAACAGTACTTACATACGGAACTTTTGATCTTATTCATGCAGGACATATCAATATCTTAAGAAGGGCTGCAGCTCTCGGAGACCGTCTTATAGTCGGACTTTCAACAGATGAATTCAATGCAGGCAAGCACAAGGAAGCATACCACAGCTTTGAGGACAGAAAGCTTATACTTGAAGCTATCAAGTATGTTGATCTTGTTATCCCTGAGAATTGTTGGGAACAGAAGGTTGAAGATGTTAAAAAATATAATGTCGATGTTTTTGTAATGGGAAATGACTGGGAAGGAAAGTTCGATTTCTTAAAGGATTACTGTGAAGTTGTTTATCTTCCGCGTACTGCAGGCATTTCAACCACCAAGATAAAAGAAGATCTTGGCTGGAGCGGACATAAGGACTGATAAAATTGGCTGATATAAAGAAGCATTTAAAAAAATATCTTAAAAAGGCGGCAGTCGGACTTTACAAGCTTATGTACAGATTTTTACCTGTAGATAAGAAAATGATAGTTTTTGACAGCAGCATAGGACTGAATTATACCGGTTCTCCACGTGCAATTTATGAAGAAATGGTGGATAAAGGGCTGGATAACGAATATAGATGTGTATGGTTTTTCCAAAAGGGGAAAAGACCTGATAAGCTCCCCGGAAATGCAAAGATCATCCGCTATGGGCGACTTGCATATCTTTACTATATGGCAAAGGCTGGAATCTGGATCTTTGATGCAAGACAGCCTAAATTTATCAGGAAAAAGGAAGATCAGCACTATATTCAGACATGGCATGGTACTCCTTTAAAGAAGCTTGCACTTGACATGGACTCTGTGAATATGGCAAGAGGCAATGATATAGAGGTCTACAAGGAAAATTTCAGAAATAATACAAAAACATGGGACTATCTTGTTGCCCAAAATGATTACTCTGCAAAGATATTTGAGAGGTGTTTTGACTTTCATAAAACGATGCTTTGTACAGGGTATCCGAGGAATGATATTCTTTTTAAGAAGAACAATCCGGAGGATATAAGGAAACTTAAGGAAAGTATTGGGCTTCCGCTTGATAAGAAGATCATACTTTATGCGCCGACTTGGCGTGATGATGAATATGATGCCTCGGGAAAATACGAATTTAAGCCTAAGCTTGATTTTATGAAAATGAAGGAAGCACTCGGCAAAGACTTCGTTATGGCGGTTAAATATCATTATCTTATAGGTGACAGGATAGACTGGTCAGATTATAAAGGTTTTGTATACCCTTTTACAGCGCAGGCTGAGATAAATGTGCTCTACCTTGTTTCAGACCTTATGATAACTGACTATTCATCTGTAATGTTTGATTATTCGCTGCTTCACAGACCTATGTTTTTCTACGCCTACGATCTGGAAAAATATAGGGACAGTCTCAGAGGATTTTATTTTGATTTTCTTGCTGAAATCCCCGGTCCGGTTTCGCAGACTACAGAAGAGCTTATAAAAGATCTTATGGAACCTGAAAGCACTTATGAAGAGAAGTATGGGGAAAAAGAGAAAGCCTTCTATGCGAAATTCCATACTTATGACAAGGGAACTGCTTCAGACAGCATAATAAGCTTAATTGGAGAGCTTTCAAAATGAATTTATTAAAAACAGTCGGATATCGCTTGTTTGCATTGAATTATAAGTTGGCGTGTCTTTTTAAGAAAAAGGTTGATCCACGTAAGGTTTTTGCTGTTGCTACAAATGATTCATCAGAAACAGGAAACATAAAAAGCCTGACAGCGTACATGAACGCTTATGATGACTATGAGATATATTATTACACAAATGAGGACAGGAATGGGGCGATAGAGGGCGAGGCGCCCTCCTTTGCCAGTCTCGTCTTTTTATTTCCATGGATAATGGCGGAGTCTGCGATCATCCTGATGGACAATGAATTCCTTCCTATGGCTTTTTTAAAAGTCCGACCGGAAACAAAAGTGATACAGCTCTGGCATGGGACAGGGTCACTTAAAAAATTCGGACAGGATTTTAATACCGGTACCTTATTAAAATATGAGAAAAAGATGGATGACAACATTGATTATCTCATAGTAAATTCAGACTGTCAGGTTGAGCAGTATGCCAAAGCATTTGGGGTAGATAAGTCAAAGGTGCGTGTTACAGGGCTTCCAAGAACAGACTGGCTTGTCGGGCTTGCAGCAAGTCCGCACAGGGACAGGAGAAGAAGGATTGCAGTCATAAAGAGAAAAATGGAGAGGTATTTAAGAGCCTCTCTTGAAGAAAAATATATAGTTCTTTATGCGCCTACATTTAGGGATAATGAGACAGAAGATCCGCGGATTCATCTTGATATCCCACAATTTCTGAAGGAAATTCCGGAGAATGTCGTTCTTCTTGTAAGACTTCATCCTTTTGTTGAAAGAGTCTTTCAGGATGATATTGATTCAGAATATAAGGGCAGAGTCTATAATGTGTCAGGTTATAGGGAATTAAATGAGCTTCTTGCCCTGTCAGATATTCTTGTAACAGATTATTCGTCTATATTTTTTGATTATGCTGTTTTTAAAAGACCAATGTTCTTTTATGCAGATGATATTGATGATTTTATTAAAAATGGACGTGGTCTTTATATGGACTATAAAAATGACATGCCTGGACCTGTTACAGACAACGTAGATGAACTTGCCGCGATGGTCTGCGAAGCGGTGTCGAATAAGGTTACAGGGGACAATATAGCTAAAAAGCAGGCATTTGTAGATACTTACTATAAATATTTTGATGGCGAATCAGCAAGAAGAGTGTATGAGGAGTGCATTTTAAAGTAGAAATTTCCTGTGATAGATATATACAGTAAATTATGCTGTTAAGAATGAAAGAAGGCAGATATGAGTGAAAATGTAATCAGTAGAAAGATGCTTGAGTTTCTGGACGCAAGTCCAAATGCTTTTTTTGCAGTTGCAAATCTGGCAGATATGCTTACAAAGGCTGGAGCAGTAAGGCTTTATGAAGGTGAAAAGTGGTCGATAAAAGAAGGCGTGAAGTATTTCGTTACAAGAAATGATTCCGCTATAATCGCGTTTGAAGTACCTTCAAAGAAGTTTAATGGCTTTCAGATAATGGCAAGCCACTGCGATTCTCCTGTGTTCAAGATAAAGGCAAATGCAGAAGTAGAAGTTGAAAAGAATTATGTAAAGCTTAATGTGGAAAAGTATGGCGGAATGTTGCTTTACCCATGGTTTGACAGACCTCTTTCTGTTGCAGGAAGGGTTATGGTAAAGACAGATTCCGGAATAGAAACAAGGCTCGTAAATATAGATAAGGATCTTTGCATCATTCCAAGCCTTGCGATCCACATGGACAGAGAAGCAAACAACGGTCATAAGCTTAATGTGCAGTCAGAAATGCTCCCGCTCTTTTCAGAGGACGGTGAGGATGCAAAGGGAAGCTTCTTAAAGCTTGTTGCAGCCACAGCACATGTAAAAGAAGAGGATATACTTGATACAGACCTTTTCCTTTATATCAGAGAAAAAGGTACATTTACAGGTTTAAATGATGAATTTGTATCATCAGGAAGAATTGATGATCTTCAGTGTGCATTTGGAAGTATTCAGGGATTTATTGGCAGTAAACCGACTGAAAGCACGTCTGTATGTTGCGTATTTGACAATGAAGAGGTTGGTTCAGGCACAAAACAGGGAGCAGCTTCAACCTTCCTTAAGGATACTCTTAGAAGAATAGATCTTGCCTTTATAGAGGATAAGTCTGAAATCGAGGAAGATATGACCATGAAACTTGCTTCAAGCTTTATGGTATCTGCTGATAACGCACATGCAGTCCATCCATCTTATACAGATAAGGCAGACCCTACAAACAGGCCATATCTTAATAAAGGTATCGTTATAAAGTACAGTGCAAATCAGAAATACACGACAGATGCAGTTTCCGGAGCTATATTCAAGGAAATCTGCAGCAGGGGAAAGGTGCCATATCAGACATTCCTCAACAGATCAGACATGATAGGCGGTTCTACTTTGGGCAACATATCCAATTCACAGGTTGCGCTTAATACAGTAGATATAGGACTTCCGCAGCTTGCAATGCATTCACCTTATGAAACAGCAGGCGCAAGGGATACAGAGTATCTTGTAGATGCAGCCAAGATCCTCTTTGCCACAAGCCTTGTTAGTCGTGGCGACGGAAATTATGTTTTGAAATAATGATATGATAAAGAGGCGGTGAAAATGATCACTACACATTTTCACCGCCTCTTTGTTAATAAGCGTTTTTGTTGACAAATCCCTTGAAGAAGGTAAGAAATAATATTCTGAAATCAAAGCCCAGTGTCCAGTTTTCTATGTAGTATATATCACAGTCAATTCGCTTTCTTATTGAGGTGTCTCCTCTGTATCTGTTTACCTGAGCCCAGCCGGTAATACCTGGTCTTACCTGATGCTTTATGTTGTAACGTGGGATTTCCTCTGCAAATTTTTCAACAAAGTAAGGTCTTTCAGGACGTGGACCCACAAGGCTCATGTCACCCTTAAGCACATTAAAGACCTGAGGGAGCTCGTCTATGCTGGTCCTTCGTATAAATTTTCCGACAGGGGTAACTCTTGGGTCTCCCTTTGTAGTCCATTTCTTCTTTTCCTTTTTAGGGTCTTCAACCCTCATTGAACGGAACTTGTACATGTGGAAAGGCTTATTGTGCAAGCCTACACGCTCCTGTTTGAAGATAAGGGGACCGGGCGATGTGAGCTTTATCATGATTGCAGTTATAAGCATAGGAATTGAGAATACAATGAGCATTACTATTGCACCAAAGATATCCACAATTCTTTTTATCATGCGGTTAAACGGGGCGGCAAGCGGCACATGCCTTATATTTATAACAGGAAGTCCATCAAGGTCTTCTGTGTGGGCAGCAGTAGGAATCACATTATGGTAATCGGGAACGAACTGAGTATGCGTACCGCTTTTTTCACAGGCGGCAACAATTTTTTCAAGCTTATCATAGTCCTGAAGCTTAAGGGTGACGGCAATCTCGTCAAAAATATGCTCGTTTAAAAGCTCTGGAAGCTCGCTGGTGTCAGCTATGACATTTATACCTGAAATGCTTGTTCCCTTGCTTACATGGTCATCTACTATGCCGTATATCATGTATCCCCATTCAGGATTCTTTTTGATCCTTTTAATATACTCTTCTGCTACCGGACTGCATCCGACAAGGAGGATATGCTTCTGATTTATGCCGCGCTTTCTGATGGCGTAAAGGATCTTGCGGAGGTAAAACCTAAATGTCACACCTAAAAATATATTTACAGCAAAAAATATAGCCATGAAGGAACGGGAGATATTGGCTTCATGTGTGGCATACAAAACAACCGGAAAGCTTATGATGGCAATCATGTTTGCTTTCACAAAATTTGCAGTCTCAACCCTGAACCGGACTTTTCTCATAGGTGTATAGACAGATGAGGTAAAGTAGACGATCAGGTAAATGGGAACCAGAAATATGAGAAATCTCATGTAATGGCGCAAAGGCCACCAGATCGCGTGCTGAGGCGGAAATATTTCAAAACGTATCAGCCATGCCAGTACAAAAGACAGGACTATTAAAATGGCATCACAAAGGACATAGAGCCTGTTCAATGCCTGTTGATTTTCTTTTATCATTAGACAACTCCTATATAATATTATCGGATAAAGTCCGGTAATATAATTTGTCTGCTATCGCGAGAGTGATGGTCGGATAGAGCTTAAATAAACATTTGCTACCTATTATAACTCGAAGAAGTATATTTATCCATAATAGAAAAAGAAAAAGTGAAAGTATGAACTGATTTCATATTTTGAACACAATTTAGTTTTAATATAGGTGGTCAGGAGGTTTGATACTATGGATATGAATAACCAGAATCAAAATCAGGAATACGGACAGGAAAACCAGAGTCATAGTACAGATTATTATAATACGAATAATAATGTTAATTCCGGTATGCCTGTATACGGCGGTGGGTACAATAGTGGAAACAACGGCAGGCACAGCAACAAGGGGCTTATCATTGTTATCGTGATACTCTGCATGATAATCGCAGGCGGTGCAGGTGCGGCATTTACCTACTTTGCGACCGCAGGGAAAAACAATGCGACTGTTGCAGAAAGTTCTTCTCGAGTTGTAGAAGAAAAAAAGGAACCAGCGGCAAAGATAGGGCAGACAGAAGTTATAAGCGGACTTAGTGCGGCGGGCACATCAGACCTTTCAGAGGTTTATGATGCAGTTCTTCCTTCCATAGTTGCTATAACCTGTCAGTCTACTGAAGACGTACAGACATTTTTTGGCACTTATTCAAAGGATATAACCGGAGCCGGCTCTGGTGTTATTTTTGATGAAGATGATAAAAATATATACATTCTTACAAATAATCACGTTGTTGACGGAGCAAAAAGCATAGTCATTAAATTTTCGGATGATGAGGCAGTGGAGGGTGAAGTACAGGGAACTGCGGCGTACAGCGACCTTGCAGTAGTAAAAGTTAAGCTTTCCGACATGAGGGACTCCACCAAGAAGGCTATAAAGCTTGCAGAGCTTGGCGATTCAGATTCGCTTAAAGTAGGCGAGATGGTCATGGCTATCGGAAATGCACTGGGCTATGGTCAGTCTCTTACTGTTGGCTATGTAAGTGCAACGAGCAGAGAAGTAAATATGGATGATATCACACTTGAACTTATCCAGACAGATGCCGCAATAAATCCCGGCAATTCCGGCGGTGCTCTTATCAACCTTAGAGGACAGGTCATAGGTATCAATTCTGCAAAGCTTGCAGACAGGTCAGTAGAAGGCATGGGATATGCTATTCCTATGAATACAGCAAAACCGCTTGCAGAAAAGTTAAAGACAAGTGAAGCTGTTGATGAAAAAGACAGAGGATATCTTGGCGTATATTATGCAGTTGTAAATGATGAGACACATTCTGTATATAATATCCCTTATGGACTTTACGTTTCAGAGGTTGCAGAAGATGGCGGTGCTGCGGCAGCAGGAATCCAGAAGGGGGACGTTATCACAAAGATTGACGGCTACAAGATAAAGAATTCGGTTACTATAAATTCAATCCTTTCGACAAAGAAAAAGGGTGATAAGGTCAAAGTGACCATACAGCGCTACGATAATGGCGAGTACAAGGAAACGGACATTGAAGTGACTCTTGCAAAGAAGCCTGCTGAAAAGGAAAGCGATGTTGTAAATCAGGGTAATTCAGGTGAAAATGATGGAGATTACCCTGAAGATAACGACAACGACGAAGAAGATGATTTAGATAATTATAATAACTTCTTCTTCGGATGGTAAAATGTTATCGTAAACGAAATAAGTAATTTCGTTTACGATAAACGTCGCTTAGAAATAATTGAGGATAGAGCAAGCTCTATCCTCAATTATTTTCTTCGCTTACTATATATTGCTGTGCAAATGGTATTTATGAGCACCCAGTATTGTAATTGCCTTCGGCAAGTTGAGTGCGTATGTCGTATTACTGCGTAATACGACAGGTCTTGACGAACTTTTATTATTAGTTTATAATTACAAGACCTAAGCAAATGACGGATAACTGATCCGTCCTAAAGGCATCGGTATAGCCGGTGCCTTTTTTATCGTAAAAGGAATTACATATTTCAACATGTCCCTGAACGTAGTGAAGGGAGCTAATGCAATAAGGAGATATAATGAGCGAAAGAATGTTTGACCTGTATGCCCCGTGTCACTTCGGTCTTGAGGCTGTTCTTAAAAGAGAGATAACAGACCTTGGCTTAACCATTACAGGCGTAACAGATGGAAGAGTGAATTTTAAAGGCTCTGCAGCGGATATTGCCCGTGCCAACGTGTTTCTTCGTACAACAGAAAGAATCATGCTTATAGTCGGCACATTTAAGGCATATACCTTTGATGAACTTTTTGAAAAAACAAAGGCTCTTCCATGGGAAGAATATATTCCTAAGGATGGAAGATTCTGGGTAAAGAAAGCAACCTCTATAAAAAGCAAACTTTTTTCTACATCAGACATACAGTCGATAATGAAAAAAGCTATGGTCGACAGGCTTAAAACAAAATACAGGACAGACTGGTTTACGGAAGACGGAGAAGATTTTCCGGTAAGAGTATCTTTATTAAAAGATGAAGTTACAGTAGCACTGGATACATCAGGAGAATCACTCCATAAAAGAGGCTATAGGAAGATGGCGGTAAAGGCGCCTATTTCAGAGACATTGGCGGCAGCCCTTATAAGTCTTACGCCATGGAAAAAAGACAGGATACTTATCGATCCTTTCTGCGGCAGCGGAACAATTCCTATCGAGGCGGCAATGATAGGACTTAATATCGCACCGGGAATAAACAGGCACTTTACAGCAGAGAAGTGGAAGAGCCTTGTTGGAGAAAGCTTTTTTAAAGAAGCTAAAAAGGAAGCCTACAGCCTTATTGATACGGATACAAAGCTCTCTATTCAGGGATACGACATAGATCCTGACGCACTCGATGCGGCAAGGGCAAATGCAGAGCTTGCAGGAGTAGATGATCAGATCCATTTTCAGGCAAGAGACGTAAGGAACATTTCAAGCCACAATAAGTACGGATTTATCATTACAAACCCGCCTTACGGTGAAAGACTTGAAGAAAAGAAGGATATGCCGGAGCTTTATAAAACTATAGGTGAGGCATTTGCGACCCTTCCTACTTGGTCCTATTACATTATCACAGGCTATGAGGATGCAGAAAATTCAATAGGAAAAAAGTCGGCCAAGAATAGAAAGATATATAATGGTATGCTAAAGACATATTTTTATTCTTATCCCGGTCCAAAGCCGCCAAAGCGCGATATCAGGGAAAATTGACAGCGGATAATGACAATCACCTGTTGACGATGGCAGGTCGCAAGGCTTTGCTGCGTGATGTCCAAGAAACTGGATACCCCGGACATTGATAAATCGTCTTGCGACGATGCCAGGGGCTACGAGACATTGCTATGCGATGTCTTAGTATTTATAGTAAGCGAAGAAAATAATTGCGGATAGAGCTTGCTCTATCCAGCAATAATTCTCGGCGACTTATATCGCAAACGAAATTATTTATTTCGTTTACGATATTCTTGAATATTTATAAATTGGTGGTATAATAAAATAGTCGTTAAAAAAAATAAAGTTATGGATGGTGAAGTCAGTGGATAAGAAACATAGAGAACTGAAAAGGATGACGGCTTCCAGCGTTTCGCTTATGACTGGGGCTCTCTTTTTTACTGTTCTTTTTTCAAGCTTTAAGCCTGAGCCATTGACTATACTTGCCAATGCTGAAACTCCGGATAAGGTTGTCTCACAGGGCACTATAGAAAGCGAGATGCCAGTAAGCGGGGAGGCAGCAGGAAGTGCGTCTGCAATAACAGAGAATGCCTCGTTACCGGCGGTTATAGAAAATATCAATAAAGATGTTATCATGGCAGATCAGGATTCAGAAAAAAGAAATCCTGTCACAGAGGCAGCAGTCAATGTTGAAATAAATAATACGGAGTCTGCCTTCGATCCATCTGTCTTATCCGAAGTCTATCTTAAGATAAAACGACCGGAAGGTGCCGGAATGGCTGTCGTTACAGATGATTACCTGTACAGGACAGTAAGCATCGATATTGATAATGCAAATGTAAAGACTATTTCATCCAATGATATAACAAGATATTACAATGGTCATGAATATACGGGAGATCCGGAGCAAATCTTGTTGGAGCCATATATTCAGGCATACCTTTCAGGAAATGATGTTATAAACGACGATATTCAGGATGAATATTACGATGCGTCAGGTGAACAGAAGAAAAAGAAGACAAAAGATCCTCTTCTTGCAACAAGGATAATCGCAGGGGAGGATGGCAGATTAAAAGTTTCATTTGTATTGAATACAGTTTATGTTCCTACTCTCTACGAAGACAATGACAGTTATTATATCAGTCTTAAGAGACCTAAAGAAGTATACGACAAGATAGTAGTTATAGATGCAGGTCATGGCGGCAAAGATCCCGGCTCTTTTTCTTTTGATGGGAAGACGTCAGAGAAATCTGTAAATTTAAAGATTGTCAATTACATGAAAGATTTTTTTGATAAGCAGGATACAGTCAAGGTCTATTATACAAGGACTACAGACACGACTACTTATCTTAAAAGCAGGACAGACCTTGCAAATAAGGTGGATGCAGACTACCTTATAAGTGTACACAACAATGCATATTTTACAAATGAAGTATATGGCTCCGAGATCCTTTATGATGAAAAGGATAAGAGTGGCAAGTCGAAGGCACTTGCAGCCGATATGCTGCAAGGCGTTACGGATGTTTTAAAATCCAGATACAGAGGGCTTAATGAAGGCAGCAAGATATATGTGATACATCATACGCGTATGCCTTCAGTCCTTATGGAAGTGGGGTATCTTACCAACGATAAGGATCTTGCGTTGCTTAAGAATGAAAATAAACTTAAGGATTGTGCAGAAGCAATGTATAATGCTATAATGAGAGCTGTAAACGGTAATTAGGACTATAAGGGCTCCGGGTATCCGGGGCTCTTTTATTGTGGAGGTATATTATGCTTGACAAGATAATATTTGCAACCGGAAATAAAAACAAGGTTGTTGAAATAAGAGAAATCTTAGCAGACAGCGGCATTGAAATTGTAACCATGAAGGAAGCGGGGATTCAGGTTGAAATAGAGGAGAATGGAAAAACATTTGAGGAAAACGCCCTTATCAAGGCTCGCACCATAGCAAAAATCTCAGGTGAGGCAGCCATGGCGGATGATTCCGGACTTGTGGTAGATTACCTTAATGGAGAGCCGGGAATCTATTCAGCAAGATATATGGGGCACGATACTTCTTATGATGTGAAAAATGATCATATAATCGAACTTCTTAAAGAAGCAAAGGAAGAGGAGAGGACAGCGAGATTTGTTTGCGCTATGGCACTTGTGCTCCCTGATGGCAGGGAGACCACAAGGACAGGCGTAATGGAAGGTACTATCGCACATGAAAAGTCAGGTAAAAATGGATTTGGCTACGATCCGATATTCTTTTTGCCGCAGTATGGAAAAACAAGTGCGGATATAAGTTCTGAAGAAAAGAATACTATCAGTCACAGAGGACAGGCTGTAAGAGCAATGAAAAAAGTAATTGAAGATATAAAAATGACTGAACGACCATGAATTAACGCTCTCGTATTGGTTGGTAGAGTGCAGTATCGGGGCAAAACCCGATGCTGCAATAAAAAGAGGTTGAATGATGAGAGTTCTTATAGTAAGTGATACGCATGGCAGACATGGTAATTTTGAGAAGGTATATGACAAAATCGGTCCTGTAGATATGGTGCTTCATGCCGGAGATGTATGCGGAGAAGAAGAATGGTTTAGAAAAAAAGTCGCAGAAGAACTTTACATGGTAAGAGGAAACTGCGATACATCCTTTGACCTTCCTTCAAAGGATGTGATAGCGTTTGGCGATAAACTTATTTTTCTTGCGCATGGACACCATTATTCTGTTGGCTACGGACCGGAGGAGATTGCGGATGCGGCAGCTGCAAATGGTTGCGATATAGCAGTATATGGTCATACACATGTGCCGTTTGATATGGAAGTGGGTGGCGTCAGAGTATTAAATCCCGGAAGCCTCGAAAGACCGCGTCAGGGAAACGGCAAACCAAGCTTTATGATACTTGAGATGGACGACGCGGGAAATATGCTCTGTGCGCTCAATTATCTTGATGCAATGGGCAAAATAGTGCATTCTTAAAGGGGGCGGTGTGTGAGTTGTCTGTAATGTCAGAATCTTAAAAAAATTTATGGCAAAAAACTTTAAAATAAGGGTTGACATATCCTTTTGGAGCGTGTATAATAAATCTCGCGTTCTGAAAAAACAAACAACGCAAACACCGATCGGGGTGTGGCTCAGCTTGGCTAGAGTGCTTGATTTGGGATCAAGAGGTCGCAGGTTCGAATCCTGTCACCCCGACTTTTTACAATTTAGTTTTCATCTGCGGGTGTGGTTCAATGGTAGAACACCAGCCTTCCAAGCTGGATACGTGGGTTCGATTCCCATCACCCGCTTTCGTTTTCAGAAATGAAAATGTATGTGCCAGTAGCTCAGTTGGATAGAGCAACGGCCTTCTAAGCCGTGTGTCGGGGGTTCGAATCCCTTCTGGCACATTTGTCTGTTTTAGGCATAATTCAATATGGTGGGTATAGCGCAGTTGGTAGAGCGTCAGATTGTGGCTCTGAAGGCCCAGGGTTCGAGCCCCTGTACCCACCCTTTAAGCAAAGACTGTGTGCCTTTGCTTTTTATTTTATAAGCACTTTTTGTCTGTCTTTTAAAAGGACAGCGATGGGCCATAGCCAAGCGGTTAAGGCACAGGACTTTGACTCCTGCATTCGACGGTTCAAATCCGGCTGGCCCAGTTATTGACGTATCGCAAAGCGATACGTCTAGTATCACCGTAAGGTGATACATAAAGTATCGTCGTCAGATGATACAGAAAAAATCACCGTCAGGTGATACAAAAAATTGACATATCACTTTGTTATATGTCATGTGCGGATATGGCGGAATTGGCAGACGCGCCAGATTTAGGTTCTGGTGGGCAACCCCCGTGCAGGTTCAACTCCTGTTATCCGCAAGTACCCATGATTGGGTATATAAAACCACCATAAATTAGAAGTGCATTATGTGACTCCTGCTTTCCGCAGGCATGATGCAAAGGCCTCCTCTGGAGGCTGTTTTTTTATATGTATTTAACTTAAATAAATATAACTATTTTGGAAGAGAAGACCCTATGAACATCATTAAAACATTCGGTACAACTGTATCATCACTCTCAGAAAAACATCCGGTCGCAGCAAGAAACGTGCTTAAGGCAGGCTGGATGCTTCAAGATGCCCGTTTCAGATTTTTCCCTGACAGAAGATTGAACACATCAGATGCCTATCTTTCAACGCTTATGATGGATACTATGAGGGCGCCGTTAAGACACCCTGAGGAAACAGCAATGGTAAGCATTTTTACTCCATGTGAGATAATGCAGGAAGCAGGACTGATACCATATAGTGTCGAGGGCATGTCATGCTATATTTCTGCTTCCGAGGCAGAAGCCCCTATGATAGAAAAGACTTCGGAATATGGACTTCCTGAAACACTTTGCAGTTACCACAGAGTATTTGCGGGAACAGCCCTAAAGGGGATACTGCCGGCACCAAAGCTGATAGCATACACAAATGTTGCCTGCGATGCCAATATGCTTACATTTAAAGCTCTTGCAGAATATTATGATGTTCCGTCCTTTTTTATAGAAGTGCCTGCTTACTACAGCAAGGCAGCAGTAAGCATGGTGGCAGATGAACTTCGTGAGCTTGCTGATCTTATCTGCAGGGCAACCGGAAAAAAGACAGATGAAGAAGCACTTAAAAAGAGAGTGGCGAGGTCAAAGAGAACTCTGGAGCTTTTTGCAAGATCAAGAAGAATGAGAGCAGATAAATTTATTTCTACAGATATAGTATCACCTCTATATCTTGGACTTACCAATAATCTTCTCCTTGGAACAAAGGAAGGAGAGAAATATGTAAATATGCTTCTTGCGGATATAAGGAAAGCACCGGAAAAGAAGGGAAAGCATATTTACTGGATGCATACACTTCCATTCTGGTCGGATTCGTTAAAAAAGAGTCTTCTCTTTTCAGAAAGAGCTCAGATCGTTGGAGATGAACTTGCAGATGTGGCAGATGCTGATTTTGATTCGGACCATCCTTTTGAGGCTATGGCACAAAGGCTTATAAACAATGCTACTAATGGAAATATTACAAGAAGGATAGAGCTTGGTATCAAACATGCGAAAGAAACAGGCGCAGATGGCGTTGTATGGTTCAATCACTGGGGGTGCAAGCATACGATAGGTGGAAGTAACCTTGCCAAGAAAATGTTTGAAGAGGCAGGTATACCACTTCTTGTACTGGATGGCGACGGATGTGATCATTCTCATGGCGGAGAAGGTCAGACAGCCACAAGACTTGAGGCATTTCTTGAACTGCTTGAACAGGAAGGATAAAGGTTGAAATATAATTTCAGACTTTCAACGGTGACGTTTGCAGGCACGACACCGATGAGCACTATGCCTGCGACAAGGAACGAAAAATGAATAAGACAGCGTATGTCTGTAAGTATACACCTGTAGAATTATTAAAGGCATTTGGCGGTGAGTGTGAGATATTGAACCACATGCCACAGGGGTTTGATGTGGCAGATCAGTATGTCGGAGCCAATATCTGCGGTTTTGGCAAGACTGTTATAGAAGATGTTGCAGCCGGAAAAGTGAAGGAACTTGTTTTAGTCAACTGCTGCGATACTATAAAGAGTGTTTATGATGTTCTTGAAGCGAGCCATAAGCTTGATTTCATCTTCTTTATGGACCTTCCTCATGACGCAAATGGGTGCGGACGCATGGTAATGAAGGCAGAGCTTATGAGGCTTGCAGAGGCTTATGGATCCTATAAAGGTACCACTTTCAGCAAAGAAAAATTTGCAGCAGCATTTCAAAGAAGAACTCCTGACAGCGGAGACCATATTGCTGTGCTCGGAGCGAGAATGGGAAATGAGCTCTATAAAATGGCTGCAGAGACCATGCCGATAAAAGTAAGGAACTACAGCTGTGTGAACAGCAGAACTGTGACAGATAACGAAGTGCCGGAAACCACAGATTTTGAAGAGCTTATGGATTGGTATGCGGCAGAACTTCTTGCTCAGTTTCCATGCATGAGAATGACAGACAGCACAGGCAGAAGACAGGTGCTTGAAGCTCCGGGACTTAAGGGCATTATATATCATACTGTAAGGTTCTGCGATTTTTACGGTTTCGAGTATGCCGCCCTCAACAGGGAGAACAAGTCGATTCCTCTTATAAAGATCGAGTCGGATTATACTACTCAGTCAGAGGGACAGATGAGGACAAGGCTTGAAGCCTTTCGCGAGGAGCTTGGATTTGAAAGCACAGAGAGTAAAAGGAAGACAAATAAGATGGGAAAAGGATTTTTTGCCGGCATTGACAGCGGCTCGACCAGTACAGATGTAGCTATTCTTGACAAAGATAAAAATATGATCGCAGGAATTATAATACCAACAGGAGCCGGAGCTGCCATAAGTGCAGAAAATGCCCTGCAGCAGGCACTTAAAAAAGCAGGTCTTGCAAGAGAAGATATAGATAATATAGTCACTACAGGTTATGGTAGGGATGCGATACAGAGCGGAGATAGAAGTATTACCGAGATCACCTGTCATGCAAAGGGCGCACATTTCCTTGATCCGTCTGTAAGAACTGTAATTGATATAGGTGGTCAGGACAGCAAGGCTATTCATCTTGATGAAAATGGAAATGTACTGAATTTTGCGATGAATGACAAGTGTGCGGCAGGAACGGGCAGATTCCTTGATATGATGAGCCACACTATGCAGATGAGTCTTGATGAAATGAGCCAGTGCGGACTTACTTATGATGAGGATATTACAATTTCTTCAATGTGCAGTGTTTTTGCTGAATCAGAAGTTGTTTCACTTATTGCCGCAAATAAAAAGAAGGATGATATAGTGCATGGCATAAATAAGGCGGTAGCTGTAAAGACTGCTGCCCTTGTAAAGAGAGTAGGCGGGGAGAGCTGCTACATGATGACAGGCGGTGTTTCGAAAAACAAGGGTCTCGTTAAAACACTGTCTGAACACTTGGGAGAGCCAATAACTATAAGCGAGGATGCACAGCTTTGCGGAGCTATTGGTGCAGCACTTTTTGCGATTTCGTGAAAAAGTACGCTTAACTCTTTTGTCTTTAAAGTATCGTAAGCGAAATAAATAATTTCGTTTGTGATAAAAAATATCGGATTTATCTTGTTAAAAAAAGCTGACTGTGATATTGTTGTTACCGTTAGTCTTTTTTGTTTTTTAGAAATTCCGATTTTGCTCAAAACAGGGCAGAGGTGAAAACATGTCATTATTGCAAAAAGGGTCAAAGATTAAAGAGTTTTTTCTGATGACGATTGGAATCCTTATTATGGTTGTCGGTATTTACTTCTTTAAGTTTCCGAACAACTTCTCGTTCGGCGGAGTTACCGGTATTGCGGTAATACTCAGCAGGTATACTGCAGGTTTCCTTACCAAAGGAAATATAGTACTTATTTTTAATGTCCTTCTGTTGATAATAGGTTATTTTTCCATTGGAGAGGCCTTTGCATTTAAAACAGTATACTGCTCCTTACTTATGTCGGGAGCCCTGCAGGTATTGGAATGGGTTTGTCCTTTAAAGCAGCCGCTTACAGATGAACCTGTGCTCGAACTTGCTTTCGGAGTCCTTCTTCCTGCACTTGGAAGTGCTATCCTTTTCAATATCGGAGCATCAAGCGGAGGAACGGATATCCTTGCAATGATAATAAAAAAGCATACAGATGTTGATATCGGTAAGGGGCTTATGATATCAGATACAGCACTTACCCTGTTAACCTTTGTATCATTTGATATAAAGACAGGTTTAATGTCCTTATTGGGACTTATTACAAAGTCACTTGTCATTGACACCGTCATCGAAGGTATCAACTTATGCAAATACATAAATATAGTCTGTGATGATCCGGAGCCTATCTTGCGGTATATTGAGGATGACCTCAACAGGTCTGCGACTGTAACAGATGCAATGGGAGCTTATTCGGGTAAAAATAAGACCATGGTACTGACTGTAGTAACAAGAAGGCAGGCAATGCTTTTAAAACGTTATGTACATCATATCGAGCCTACTGCATTTATGATCATCACAAGCACAAGTGAAATAATAGGAAAAGGCTTTATCAGAGTCTAAGGAGAGAGAAATGGGCAGATATTTCGGAACAGATGGTTTCAGAGGTGAAGCAAATGTGGGGCTTACGGTACGTCATGCGTACAAGGTAGGCAGATTTCTTGGAGCATATTATGGAAAAGAGCATAAGGCGCGTATAATTATCGGCAAGGACACAAGAAGATCAAGCTATATGTTTGAATATTCACTTGTTGCAGGTCTTACTGCAAGCGGTGCGGATGCTTATCTTCTTCATGTTACAAGCACGCCAAGCGTATCTTATGTTGTACGCACAGGCGGATTTGACTGCGGCATCATGATTTCGGCAAGTCATAATCCTTTCTACGACAATGGTATAAAAGTTATAAATGGAGCCGGCTATAAGCTTGAACCGGAAGTTGAAGCCCTTATCGAGGACTATGTAGATAGGGCTGAGGACGACCTTCCGCTTGCCACAAGAGAGAATGTGGGACGTACAGTAGATTATGTTCTTGGACGCAACAGGTATTTAGGCTATCTTATATCACTTGCTACAAGATCATTTGAAAATGTAAAGGTAGGGCTTGATTGTGCAAATGGTTCGGCACACCAGATAGCAAATGCAGTTTACAGTGCCCTTGGAGCAAAGACCTATGTTATAAATGCAGAACCGGATGGAACTAATATAAATAATGGATGCGGTTCTACACATATAGAAGGACTTCAGAAGTTTGTTGTTGAAAATGGACTTGATGTTGGTTTTGCTTTCGATGGAGATGCTGACAGGTGTCTTGCTGTGGATGAAAAGGGCAATGTTATAGATGGTGATGCCATTCTTTATATATGCGGAAAATACCTGAAAGACAGGGGAGAATTGCATGGCAACAAGGTTGTTACGACCATTATGAGTAACCTCGGTCTCTATAAGGCATTTGACAATCTTGGCATTGGATATGACAAGACTGACGTAGGAGATAAGTATGTCAGCGAGGATATGGTAAAGAACGGATATTCATTAGGTGGTGAGCAGTCCGGACACATTATTTTCAGCAAGAATGCAACTACAGGCGACGGAGTTCTCACATCACTTAAAATAATGGAAGCCATGCTTGAGTCAAAGAAAAAACTTTCAGAGCTTAAAGAAGGACTTACGATCTACCCTCAGCTTCTCACAAACATCAAAGTGACCGACAAGGATGCTGTTATAAATGCTCCGGAAGTCCTAAAGGCTAAAGAAGAGGCAGAAGCAAGTCTTATGGGTGACGGCAGGGTTATTTTAAGAAAGAGCGGCACAGAGCCTCTTATAAGAGTGATGGTTGAAGGAAAGAACGATGAGATCTGCAAAGAGGTCACTGATAAGATCGTTACTGTCATTGATAAGAGCGGATTTGTGAAATAAATCGTTGAGATTTTACAGAAGCTGTGTTATAATACATATTTGTCACGGACTGCCGCGGGTGAGATGGTAGCCCAGGCAGTTAATATATGGAGGAAAATCAGATGAGCGTTAAGGTCGAAAACTTAGAGAAGAATATGGTAAAGCTTACCATCGAGTCCGATGCAAAGATCTTAGATGAGGCTATTACCAAGGTTTATAACAAGCAGAAGAACAGAATTTCTGTACCTGGATTCCGTAAAGGAAAAGCACCTCTTAAGATGATAGAGAAGTTATATGGTGCAGGAGTATTTTTTGAAGATGCTGCAAATGAGATTATAAATGATACTTATGATGAAGCAAGAAAAGAAAGTAATCTCGAGATTGTATCACAGCCTGAGATAGAAGTAACTCAGATCGAAAGGGGAAAGAACTTTATCTACACAGCTACAGTAGCGATAAAGCCTGAAGTTGAACTTGGTGAATACAAGGGCGTTAAGGTTGCAAAGCTTTCATCAGAAGTTTCAGATGAGGAAATAGATGAAGAGATCAACAATGATCGTGAAAAGAACGCAAGAACAGTTGAAGTAACTGACGGCGAAGCTAAGGAAGATGACAGAGTAACTATCGATTTCGATGGTTATGTTGATGATAAGCAGTTCAAGGGCGGAAAGTCCGAGAACTATGAGATCACACTTGGTTCAGGCACCTTTATTGGTGATTTCGAACAGCAGATCGAAGGACACAAGGTTGGTGATGACTTTGATGTCAATGTTACTTTCCCTGAAAAGTATCATGAGAAGAGCCTTGCTGGAAAGCCAGCTGTATTCAAGGTATCACTCAAGAAGATCACACGTCGTGAACTTCCTGAAGTTGATGATGAATTTGCAGAGGATGTATCAGGCAAGTCAACTGTTGCAGAATACAGAGAAGATGTTAAGGCAAGACTTGTAGAGCGCAAGAACAATGCTGCAAAGACTGCTAAGGAAGATGAAGCAATCGATAAGGTTATCGAGAATGCAAAGATGGAAATTCCTGAAGCTATGATCAATACTCAGGTAAATCAGCTCTTCCAGGAATTTGCAAACAGACTCAGAACACAGGGTATGAATCCTGATCAGTACTTCCAGTTCACAGGACTTGATCCTAAGGCATTCATCGAGAATCTTAAGCCGGAAGCTCTTAAGAGAATACAGGCAAGACTTGTTCTTGAAGCTGTTGCAGATAAGGAAGGCATCCAGGTTACAGACGAAGACTTCGAAAAGCATGTAAGTGACATGGCTAAGGATTACAATCTTGAAGTTGAGAGACTTAAGAGCATAATCGGCGAAGATGAGAAGAAGGCTATGTACAAGGATATCGCAGTTCAGAAGGCAGTTGATATCGTTGCTGAAAATGCAGTTGAAGTTGAGGAAGCTCACAAGCCTGAAAAGAAGCACAAGAAGGCTGAAGACGCTGAATAATTATAAAGAGTAATAAATGCTTTATAATCACATATATTCGGATATATAAATTTAATAAATTCAGAGGAGCAGGGGCTTGATTTTTCCCCTGCTCCTCTGTTAGTATTATAAAAGTGTACTGTAAGGCAGGAGGATTTAATGATCTGTCCTGTACGCAGCAATTTATGTGGAAAATTCCGCGCTGTTTTTATTGGCGTGAACATATAAGGTAAACAGGAGGTTTATATGAGCGTAATTCCTTATGTTATTGAGCAGACAAGCCGCGGGGAGCGATCCTACGATATTTATTCAAGACTTCTTGAAGACAGAATAGTATTTCTCGGAGAAGAGGTAACAGATGTTTCAGCCAATCTTGTAGTGGCACAGCTTCTCTTCCTTGAATCACAGGATCCATCAAAGGATATCCATCTTTATATCAACAGCCCTGGCGGTTCAGTTACTGCAGGTATGGCTATTTACGACACAATGCATTATATAAAGTGTGATGTTTCTACTATCTGTATCGGTCTTGCAGCAAGTATGGGGGCTTTCCTTCTTGCAGGCGGTGCCAAGGGCAAGAGATTTGCTCTTCCAAATTCAGAGATTCTTATTCATCAGCCTTCAGGCGGTGCCAAGGGTCAGGCAACAGATATCAAGATAGTTGCAGATAACATCATTAAGACGCGTAAGAAGATGAATGAGATTCTTGCTGCCAATACAGGCAGAACTTATGAGGAACTTTGCAGGGATACAGAGCGTGATAATTATATGACTGCCGAGGAGGCTCTTGACTATGGTCTTATCGACGAAATCGTTACCGAAAGGAAATAATAAGAAAGATGGCAAAGACCAAAGATAATACAATCTATCGTTGCTCTTTTTGTGGAAAGACACAGGATCAGGTACATAAGCTGATAGCTGGTCCTAATGATGTGTTTATATGCGATGAGTGTATAGATGTCTGCAATGGTATCATAGAAGATGACGAGGAATTCGATGCAAAACCGGAGATAAATCTTTTAAAGCCGGAGCAGATCAAGGGATTTCTTGATGACTACGTTATAGGTCAGGAGCAGGCAAAGATCGCACTCTCTGTTGCAGTATATAATCACTACAAGAGAGTAATGGCAAGTAAGGATCTTGATGTGGACCTTCAGAAGAGTAATATTCTTATGCTTGGTCCAACAGGCTCAGGTAAGACATATCTTGCCCAGACACTTGCCAGACTTCTCAATGTTCCTTTTGCAATAGCAGATGCAACGACACTTACAGAGGCAGGATATGTAGGAGAGGATGTTGAAAATATTCTTCTTAAGCTTATCCAGGCCGCTGATTACGATATTCAGGCAGCAGAGCATGGCATAATATATATTGATGAGATAGATAAGATAACCAAAAAATCAGAAAATCTCTCTATAACAAGGGATGTTTCGGGTGAAGGCGTACAGCAATCACTTCTTAAGATCCTTGAAGGTACTGTTGCCAGTGTTCCGCCTCAGGGCGGACGTAAGCATCCTCATCAGGAGCTTATCCAGATTGACACGACAAATATCTTATTTATCTGCGGCGGTGCATTCGACAGCCTTGATAAGATAATCGAGAATCGTATCGGTCAGAAGAATATAGGTTTTGGCGGAAAGCTTGAAGCAGAAAGTAAGAAGGATATATCCAGTCTTCTTCATCAGGTTACTTCAGAAGACCTTGTAAAGTTCGGTCTTATACCTGAGTTTATAGGACGTGTTCCGGTTACTGTTACTTTGGATCTTCTTACAGAAAAGGATCTTGTAAGAATTCTTACAGAGCCGAAGAATGCCCTTGTCAAGCAGTATGAAAAGCTCTTTGATCTTGATGGAGTAGAGCTAGAATTTGACGAAGATGCTGTTCTTGAGATCGCAAAGCAGGCAGAAATGAAGAAAACAGGTGCCAGAGGACTTCGTGCTATTATGGAGAATTCTCTTATGGAGACCATGTATAAGGCACCAAGCAATCCTGAATTAAAGAAGGTTGAAATAAGTGCTGCTGTTATCAGAGGCGAAGAAAAGCCTAATATGATAACTGGTGAAGAAACCAAAAAATTAACTCGCAAAAAGAAAAAGGATGAAAGCGCTTGAGACATCGCCATAGGTGATGTCTCGCAGCCCCGTGCCATTATTTTGGCATGGTATCCTTTACAAAAGCCCCCTGAAAACAGGGGGCTTTTTAAGATAAGTATGGAGGGACTGATGCAGCAGATTACTTTTGGAGATCTGGTTGGGAACAGAACTGTAACACCTCTTGCAGACAGACTTCGCCCCGAAGATCTTTCTGAATTTGCAGGGCAGGAACATCTTATAGGAAAAGGGAAACTTTTAAGACGACTTATAGAGAATGATCAGATCTCATCAATGATCTTCTGGGGACCGCCGGGAGTAGGCAAGACAACTCTTGCATCCATAATCGCAGGCAAAACAAAATCTCGTTTTGTAAATTTTTCTGCGGTTACAAGCGGCATTAAAGAAATAAAAGAAGTTATGGCACAGGCGGAAGAAACAAGAAGATCGGGAATGAGAACGGTTCTTTTTGTAGACGAGATCCATCGTTTCAACAAGGCTCAGCAGGATGCCTTTCTTCCCTATGTGGAAAGAGGAAGCATTATCCTTATTGGAGCAACTACAGAAAATCCATCATTTGAAATTAATGCAGCTTTATTATCAAGATGCCGCGTTTTTGTTTTGAAAGAACTTCAAACTACTGATGTAGAAAAACTGTTACACAGAGCCTTAAAAGATAAAAGAGGATTTGGATATCTTAATGTTGAAATTTCTGATGATCTTGTACATTCAATTGCTGAATTTTCAAACGGAGATGCAAGGAATGCCCTGAATGTTCTGGAAATGGCTGTCAATAACGGGGACATAACTCCGGATAAGACCATTGTAACAAAAGATATCGTAGAACAATGTACGAGTAGAAAATCATTGCTATACGACAAGCGTGGTGAAGAACACTATAACCTTATCTCTGCCTTGCATAAATCAATGCGAAATTCTGATCCGGATGCTGCAATATATTGGCTTGCCAGGATGTTAGAGGCGGGGGAGGACCCCTTATATGTGGCAAGAAGAGTTATCAGATTTTCAAGTGAGGATGTAGGACTTGCAGACCCTCATGCACTTCCTTTGGCTGTAGCCGCCTATGAAGCCTGTCACGATATCGGAATGCCTGAATGTAATGTTGTTCTTGCAGAAGCGGTTACATATATGGCTATGGCACCAAAGTCAAATGCTATGGAGGCAGGATATCTTAAGGCTAAGGCAGATGCTGAGGAATCCTTTGCAGAACCGGTACCGCTTCACATAAGGAATGCTCCGACCGCTCTCATGAAGGATCTCGATTATGGAAAAGGCTATCAATACGCGCATGATTATGTGGAAAAGGTGACAAAAATGACCTGTCTGCCGGATGCTTTGGCGGGAAAACATTATTATGAGCCTTACGGAATGGGTGAGGAGGCACATTTTAAAGAAAGACTGGAGGAACTTAGAAAATTTAAAGGGCAGGAATAGTGCCTCAACAAAGCGGAAGTGCATCAGGGTTACTTACTCTATAATATTACTGTAAAAAACGAAATGAAATTGTAACAAATTTTAAAGACAAGAATCCCTATTTTATGCGATTTTCAGAAACTTACTTAAGATAATTTTATATTTCGTGGATGAAAGCGCTTGCAATATCTCTTATCTTATGGTAATATCATTACGGAAATGTTACATAATTGTTAATCACATTACTGGGCGAAGTTCGGTAATACAATTAACAATCACAGATATGGAGATATGATGAAAAACAGGATTACTATATTTGCACTTGCCCTTATTACAGCAGCTTCATTTACAGTAAACCCGATAAATGCAAGAGCAGCTGAAACTACAGATACAGCTGCTTTCACAACAGAAACAAGCAAGGAAGAGGGTGCGGCAGATGGTGTCAGCAATACAGATGCCACAGAAGAACTTGAACCTGATACTAATGAAGATTCAGATATCAAAGAACCATCTGATGACACACTCACAGAAGAAGATACGGCAGATGTAGAGATCGGAGAAACCGACTCTGATGAAGAAGAGCCGGAAGAGAAAGCAAAGAAAGAAAAAAAAGAAGAAAAGAAGAGTTCTGAAAAGAAGAACGAGAAGAAGGAAGAAAAGACAGAGAAGAAGTCAAAGAAGAATTACTCAAGTGCAGATGTAAAGCTTCTTGCCTGTCTTATTTATACAGAGGCCGGTAATCAGTCATATAAGGGTAAGCTTGCTGTCGGTAATGTGGTAGTTAACAGGATAAAAAGCTCCGCTTTCCCTAATACAATGAAAAAAGTTATTTATCAGCCATATCAGTTTGGTGTATGTGGCAATCACAGACTGGCTGAAGCTCTTAATTCTTACAGCAGACATTGGGGAGTAGGAGACAGTGTTTTCAATTCATGCGTCAAGGCTGCCAAGCAGGCACTTGAAGGAAACAGTGCCACAGGAACTTCTTACTATTTCTTCTGCCGCTATTCTACAATCCTTGCAAAGAACCGTCCAAATGGTGTCAAGATAGGTGCTCATTATTTTTATAAATAAAGATTAAAAAGACAGTCGAAAGCGGCTGTCTTTTTTCTATGTGCGTCCGGCGGCGGTGGTTGAAAGAAAAAAATGTCTATGATATAATAAATTGTTACAAGGGCTGTCAGATTATGCCCGTCCCGTTTAAGGGACATTAAAAAGTACGCTAAGTACAATGTTTTGGAGGATCGCTTCCCATGGAAGAGAATAGGACAGAAAATACAAGCAGGAATTTTATTGAGGATGAGATCGACAAGGATCTCGCTTCTGGCAGATATTCAGAAGTTATCACAAGATTTCCACCGGAACCGAATGGTTATCTTCATATAGGCCACGCCAAATCTATTATCTTAAACTCGGGTCTTGCCCAAAAATATGGCGGACATTTTCATTTAAGATTTGATGATACCAATCCTATGAAGGAAAAGAGTGAATTCGTTGCAGCCATCAAGAAGGATGTTGAATGGCTTGGAGGCGATTTCGAGGATAAGGTATATTTTGCATCAGATTATTTCGATATAATGTATGATGCGGCTCTGAAGCTTATTAACAAGGGACTTGCTTATGTAGATGACCTTTCAGCTGACGAGATCCGTGAATACAGAGGTACGCTTACAGAACCAGGTAAAAATTCACCATACAGGGATAGAACGATTGAAGAAAATCTTGATCTTTTTACCCGTATGAAAAATGGTGAATTTGAAGATGGTACAAGGGTTCTCAGAGCTAAGATCGATATGGCAAGTCCTAATATGAATATGCGTGACCCTGTAATCTACAGGATTGCTCACCTTGAACATCATAATACAGGTTCAAAATGGTGCATCTATCCTATGTACGATTTTGCACATCCTATAGAGGATGCAACAGAGAATATTACACACTCTATATGTACTTTGGAATTTGAGGATCACAGACCTTTATATGACTGGGTTGTAAATAACCTTGATTATTCTCATCCACCAAGACAGATTGAATTTGCAAAGCTTTATCTTAAAAATGTTGTTACAGGAAAGCGTTATATCAAGAGACTTGTAGACAATGGTACTGTAGATGGCTGGGACGATCCAAGACTTGTTACTATTGCAGCTCTTCGCCGCAGAGGATTTACACCAGAGTCTATCAGAATGTTTATGGAGCTTTCAGGTGTTACCAAGGCAAATTCAACATCAGACTATGCCATGCTTGAATATTGTTTAAGAGAAGACCTTAAACTTAAGAAAAAGAGAGTGATGGCGGTTTTAGACCCTGTAAAGCTTATTATAACCAACTACCCTGAGGGAGAAGTTGAGTATCTTGATGCAGACAACAACCTTGAAAATCCGGAGCTTGGCAGCAGAAAGCTTCCGTTCACAAGAGAACTTTACATCGAGAGAAGCGACTTTATGATTGAACCTCCAAAGAAGTATTACAGGCTGTTCCCTGACAACGAAGTAAGACTTATGAATGCTTATTTTGTTAAATGTACAGGGTACAAGATTGATGAAGAGGGAAATGTAACAGAGGTTTATGCTACATACGACCCTGAGACAAAGAGTGGTTCCGGTTTTACAGGCCGCAAGGTAAAGGGTACTATCCATTGGGTATCTGCAAGTCATGCAGTGCCATGTGAGGTAAGACTTTACGAAAACATTGTAGATGAAGAAAAAGGCGTCTATGATGAAGAAGGAAATGTAAATGTAAATCCAAATTCACTTACAGTTCTTAAAAACTGCTTTATAGAAGAAAGTCTCAAAGGCACAGATACAATTGAGCAGTATCAGTTTGTAAGAAACGGATTCTTCTGCCTTGACAGCAAGGATTCAAAGCCTGAAATGCCTGTATTCAATAGGATCGTTTCACTTAAGAGTTCTTACAGACCGGATAAAAAGTAAGCATACATACTAACCAACAGCAGGAGGAAAAAATGGCTAATCTTTTTTCAGGACTTGAAAAATTAGGGTTTGGAAATCTTAACGATGTTCAGTTATTTGAGGAATCAGCTGAAAAGAAGGCTGATGGAAGTGCTCAAAAGCAGGAAGAGGTTCATAAGGTATCAGAGAGTGATATGCTTTTTGACAAGAGTTATACCTGTCCTGTCTGCAACAATGAGTTTAAGACAAAGGCTGTCAGAGCAGGAAGAACAAAGCTTGATCACATGGATTCTGACCTGAGACCTGTCTATACACCTGGCGACACTACAAAATACAGTGCTATTGTATGCCCAAAGTGTGGTTATGCAGCGCTCGACAAGTATTACAATACTATATCAGTAAGGCAGGAAAGAGCAGTCAAGGATAACATAACACCTAAGTTTCAGGGCCTTAAAGAGACTGGTGATTTTTATACCTATGATGATGCGATCGAAAGATTCCAGCTTGTGCTTCTTACAACAATAGTGAAAGGTGCCCGCAATTCCGAGAAGGCTTATGTGTGCCTTAAGCTTGCATGGCTTGTAAGAGGAAAGAGAGAAGAGCTCGATCCTAAGGCTCCGGATTTCGAAGCAAAGAGAAAAGAGCTTGCTATTGAAGAATATCAGTATCTTGAGAACGCTTATGAGGGCTTCTCAAAGGCTATGAGCAGTGAGAACTTTCCTATAGCAGGTATGGATGAAAATACACTGTCACTTGTACTTGGTGCTACAGCAGCAAATCTTGGCAAGAAGGATGAAGCTTCAAGATGGCTTACAAGTGTAATAACATCAAGGATTGCTAAGGAAAACATTAAGGATAGGGCAAGAAATATCCGCGATGAGATTTTAGGAAAGACTCCACAGGCATAAGTTATAGTGATGTAATAAAATTCCTGAGGCAGTGCTTGCACTGTCTCAGGAATTATTATTGAGAGAAAGAGTGAATTTATGAGTAAGAGCGTAAAAAATATCAGTGAAGTTAAGATACCGGAAGAATATGAACTTATAAAGAGTGAAGAACTGAATGAAGTAAAAAGCTTAGGCATATACCTTAAGCATAAAAAGAGCGGAGCAAGAGTTGCCCTTGTTTCAAATGAAGATGATAACAAGGTCTTCTGCATCGGTTTCCGTACACCACCGGAAGATTCCACAGGCGTTGCCCATATTGTCGAGCATACAACACTTTGCGGTTCCAGGGAATTTCCTTCAAAGGATCCTTTTGTTGAACTCGTAAAAGGTTCACTTAATACATTTTTAAATGCAATGACCTATCCTGATAAGACCGTATATCCTCTTGCAAGTCAGAATGACAAGGACTTTGCAAATCTTATGCATGTCTATCTCGATGCTGTATTTTACCCTAATTTCCACAAGAATAAGGCTATCTTCCAGCAGGAAGGATGGCACTTCGAACTGGATGAAAAGAAAGATACCCTTAAGTATAATGGTGTTGTCTACAATGAAATGAAGGGTTCTTTTTCAAATCCTGGAACTATAGAGGCAAATGCGATCGAGGCGGCTCTGTTCCCTGACAATACCTATCATTTTGTATCAGGCGGAGATCCTGATGTAATACCTACCCTTACTTATGAAAATTATCTTGCTTTCCATAACAGATATTATCATCCGTCAAATTCATATATATATCTTTATGGAGACTTTGATATAGAAGAAAGACTTGAATTTCTTGATAAACACTATCTTTCAGATTTTACGGCGATAGATCCGGATTCTGATGTGGCTGTGCAGAAGAGTGTTTCAGCAGATATATCAGAAACGTATGCACTTGGTGCTGATGAATCAATGGATCATAAGACTTTTTTATCATATAACGTGGTAACAGGCCTTTCAACGGATATTGAAATGACAACTGCCATGAAGATACTCCAGTATGTCATGACAGATGCACCTGGAGCTCCGCTTAAGCAGGCACTTACGGATGCCGGCATAGGAAATGAGATCTCTGCAAGCTATGAAACAAGTCTCAAACAGCCTGTGCTTACTATTGAGGCAGCAGGAGCCGAGAAGGAAGATAAGGACAGATTTGTTTCGATAATAGAGGATACTATAAAGAAGACGATAAAGGAAGGTATTTCAAAGAAGAGTCTTCTCGCAGCTGTTAATTACTTTGAATTTAAATACCGTGAGGCAGATACAGGGAGATTCCCTAAGGGACTTCTTATGGGTCTTAGAACATACGATACATGGCTTTATGATGATTCAATGCCTTTCGATACGATTGAGCAGGGAGGAGTTTTTGCAAAGCTTAGAGACCTTATTGATACAGAATACTTTGAAAAGCTTCTTGACAGATATTTCATAAAGAATGACCATAAGGTTGTCCTTGCACTTTCTCCTGAGAAGGGAAAGAACGAAAAGAGAGAACAGGAACTTACAGAAAAACTTAAAAAGCTTAGAAGTGATATGACAGAGGGTGATATTGCCACCTTGAAGGTAGAAAGTAAGAAGCTCAGAGCTTTTCAGGAAAATGAGTCAACTCCTGAAGAACTTGCAAAGATACCTATGCTTTCGCGCAGTGACATTTCAACAAAGTCAAAGCAGATAAAGAACAAGGAGGAGTCTGCTGCAGGAATACCTTCTCTTTATCATGAGGTGGCAACAAACGGAATAGCTTATGTCCATCTTCTTTTTGATGTAGCAGATATCGCGAAGGAAGACCTTCCTTACATGAAGCTTTTGGCATCACTTTTTGCACTTGTCGATACAAGAAAACATTCATATAAGGACTTCTCAGACGAGATACTTATGCATACAGGCGGTCTTACAACAGATCTTTCAAGTTATTCTGATGCAGAGGATGCAGATAAGACAAAGATTTATTTTTCAACAGAATTAAAGAGCCTTGTGAGCGAGCTTCCAAAGGCAATCTCTCTTGTAAATGAAATGCTTTTTGAAACGGACTTTGATGAGAAGGCTGATAAGAGAATCCTTGAAGTTATAAAGGAAGATGTTTCCGGAATGCAGATGGGACTTGAGTCGGCAGGAAACCGTACTGCGTCGAGGGCAGCAGGCAGTCTTGTATGTGCAACAGGAAGAATCGCAGAGCTTGCAGGCGGAATCGCATATTACAGGTTTATAAAGGACCTTTCAGAGCATTTCAACGAGAAGAAGGCTCTTCTTCATGAAAAACTTACAGTTCTTGTGAAGAAGTACCTTGTAAAAGAAAGACTTTTTATCTCTTTTACCGGAAGCAGTGAAATGCATGATGAAATGGTAAAAGAGCTTGAAGTCTTAAAGGACAGCGTTCCATCCGGAAGCAAAGTGACCGGAGCAAAGTTGTGCGATGTTCTTAAAGAAGAGATCGAGAAGGAAAGAAAAGAGCGTGCAGGAAAGAAATACGGTATTGCTTATACAGCTTCGGGCAGAGTACAGTATGTTGCAAGAGTAGGTAACTACAGAAAAGCAGGTCTTCCTTATACCGGTATGCTCTCATTCCTTCAGGTTATGCTCTCATACGACTATCTCTGGGTAAATATCAGAGTAAAGGGCGGCGCTTACGGTTGCTTTGGTATGTTTAACAGAGATGGCAGCGGCGCATTTACAAGCTACAGAGATCCGGGACTTATGGAAACAGATAAGGTTTACGAAGGCGTAAGCGATTATCTGAGAAATTTCACAGCTGACGACAGAACAATAACTCAGTATATCATTGGTTCGATAAGTGATATAGACCAGCCGCTCACACCTTATGCTGAAGGAGAGAGAGGTCTGTCCATGTATCTTAGAGGCATATCAATGGATATGTTGGAGAAGGCAAGAGCAGAAATTCTTGATGCCGATGAGGCATCAGTCAGAAAACTTGCAGATTATACAGATGCTATACTTTCTGAAAAGGTGCTTGGAGTTGTCGGCTCAGAAGCAAAGATAAACGAAAATAAGGATTATTTCAACGAGATCAGCAGTCTCTTATCCTAACACAGATCAGGAGTATTAAATATGAGCGGATTCAGATCCGGTTTTGTTACACTTATAGGCAGGCCAAATGTAGGAAAATCAACACTTATGAATAACCTTATAGGCATGAAGATAGCAATAACATCTTCAAAGCCTCAGACCACAAGAAACCGTATTCAGACTGTATATACGGATGCAAACGGTCAGATCATTTTCCTTGATACACCGGGTATTCATAAGGCTTTAAACAAGCTTGGGGAATATATGGATTCAGTGGCAGAGGGAACCCTTTCAGAAGTGGACGAAGTTCTCTGGCTTGTGGAGCCGACTACCTTTGTAGGGGCGGGAGAAAAGCATATTGCTGAATTGCTTTCACAGTTAAAGATTCCGGTTATTCTTGTGATCAATAAGATGGATACAGTAAAGAAAGAAGAACTTCTTCCGGTAATCGAGACCTACAAGAGCTTGCTTGATTTTGCAGATATTATACCTGTTTCGGCGGCAACCGGTGAAAATAAAGAAGAGCTCATGAGCACGATCTTAGAGCACCTTCCTGAAGGTCCTATGTATTATGATGAGGACACGCTTACAGATCAGCCGGAAAGACAGATCGTGGCTGAAATGATAAGAGAGCAGGCATTAAGGCTTCTTAAGGATGAGGTGCCTCACGGTATTGCAGTAAGTATAGAAAGCATGAAAGAAGAAAAGGATATTTCTGTAAGACATTCACATAAGAATATGTGTGTTATCGAGGCAACGATCTTTTGTGAAAGAGACAGCCACAAGGGGATAATCCTTGGAAAGAACGGCGCTATGATAAAAGAGATTGGCGTCAGAGCGAGAAAAGAGATTGAAAATTTTCTCGGCGAAAAGGTGATCTTACATACATGGGTCAAGGTAAAAAAGGACTGGCGTGATTCTGATAAGGATATGAAGAGGTTTGGTTACGTTAGTGAATGACCAGACATACGGGCGAGGTCAGACTGATTGAATTACGATATCACAGCGACCGGAGTGGTCATTTCAACCATGCCGATCGGAGAGTATGATAAAAGAGTGGTCATGCTTACAGGTGAGCATGGCAAGATACATGCTTTTGCAAGAGGGGCGAGGAGGCCGACAAGTCCGATGCTTGCCGGCACCGAACCACTCACTTTTGCAAGATTTAAGCTGCGTGAGGGAAAAAATTCGTATTCTCTTACAGGAGTTGAGGTCGCAGATTATTTTGAGGGTTTGAGAAAGGACTTTGACAGGGTTTTATATGGCATGTATTTTCTTGAACTTGCCTCATACTTTGGCAAAGAAGAGCTTGCGGCTGCGGGACAGGTTAAACTCCTTTATTCATCATTAAAGGGACTTGAAAATAAAAAGGAGGAACTTACACCGGAATTTATAAGAACGGTTTATGAATTGAAGACTTTTTCTTTGGAGGGACTTCTTCCGGAGGGGAAGGATTCCGGGCTTTTATGCGGGGCAGCAGTATATGCAGTTGATTTTATTTCAAAGACCGACCCGTTAAGTCTCTTTTCATTTAAACTTGAAAAGGATGCCGAAAAAGAGCTTGCAAGCCTTGCGGGGGCATTTAGGAGAAGATATACGGATGACCGTTTCAATTCACTGAGAATGATAGAGGGTATGCTATGAAAAAAATATTTTTAAAGAGCATGGCGGTGTTGCTGTCAGGACTTATGCTTGGCGGCTGCGCCTTTTCTAAAGAAGGGCTTTCTGTTAAAAATATATCAGAGCAGACTGTCTGTATAAAAAAAGACGGAAGTATAGAAGCAGCATATGTAGAAGATTTTGACAAAAGTTATTATGATGTGGAAGAGCTGCGCCGTTTTGTTGCAAATGCATGCACTGATTACAATGCAGGACATGGAAGTGAGGCAGTAAGTCTTTCTGCAATAGAACTTGATGAGAAAGAAGTAAAGGCAATTCTTGTTTTTAGGAATCAGGCAGCTTATGACCTTTTTCCGCAGAGAGCAGTAGGGTCGGATATAATGACGTATGATTCTGACAAGGCTTTAAAGGAATTTGCGGAAACAAAATTTCATAAGGCAAATGATAAATCTGAGGAATTATTCTTGGGAAAAGACATTTTTACAGATGAAAATATGGGCGTTGTTTGTGTAAACGGACCATTAGTGCTTGAAACATCTGGTAAAATGCTGTATTATACAGCAGGAACACTTTTAAACAGCAATAACCTGAAGATTGCCGAAGGTGAGACTTCAGTTGTTGTTTTTAAGAAATATCGTAAATGAAATAAATGATTTCGTTTACGATAAACGCCACTCAGAAATAATGCCGGATAGAGTTTGCTCTATCTGCGCTTATTTTCTTCGCTTACTATAAATTATTCAGGAGCAAAAAAATGGAAAAGACAATGGACAAGATCGTAGCTCTGGCAAAGGCACGCGGATTTGTATATCCAGGCTCAGAAATCTACGGCGGACTTGCAAATACTTGGGATTACGGTAATCTTGGTGTTGAGTTCAAAAATAACGTAAAGAAAGCATGGTGGAAGAAATTTATTCAGGAAAATCCTTATAATGTAGGGGTTGACTGTGCTATTCTTATGAATCCTCAGACATGGGTTGCATCAGGTCATCTTGGGAATTTCTCAGATCCTCTTATGGATTGCAAGGAATGTCATGAAAGGTTCAGAGCTGACAAGGTCATTGAAGATTTTGCAGAGGCAAATGGCATAGACCTTGGCGGAAGTGTAGATGGATGGAGCCAGACTCAGATGAAGGAATTTATCGAAGAGCATAATGTTCCTTGTCCTACATGCGGAAAGCACAATTTCACAGATATCCGTCAGTTCAACCTTATGTTTAAGACCTTCCAGGGCGTTACAGAAGGCGCAAAGGATGCAGTTTATCTCCGTCCTGAAACAGCTCAGGGTATCTTTGTAAACTTCAAGAATGTACAGCGTACATCAAGAAAGAAGATTCCTTTTGGTATAGGTCAAATCGGTAAATCATTCAGAAATGAGATTACACCGGGCAATTTTACATTCCGTACCCGTGAATTTGAACAGATGGAACTTGAATTCTTCTGTGAACCGGATACAGATCTCGAGTGGTTTGATTACTGGAGAAGCTTCTGCCGTGACTGGCTTATCTCTCTCGGTATGAAGGAAGAAGAAATGCGTCTTCGCGACCATGAAAAGGAAGAACTTTCATTCTATTCAAAGGCTACTACAGATATCGAATTCCTCTTCCCGTTCGGCTGGGGCGAGCTTTGGGGAATCGCAGACCGTACTGACTATGACCTTACCCGTCATCAGGAAGTATCAGGCGAGCCTATGGAATACTTTGATGATGCTAAAAATAAGAAATATGTTCCTTATGTTATCGAGCCTTCACTTGGTGCCGACCGTGTTGCACTTGCCTTCCTTTGCGGCGCTTATGATGAAGAAGAACTTGAAGGAGGAGATGTAAGAACGGTTCTTCATTTCCATCCGGCTCTTGCTCCTGTCAAGGTTGCAGTCCTTCCTCTTTCAAAGAAACTTAACGAAGGTGCAGAGAAGATATTCCAGACACTTTCAAAAGAGTATTCTTGCGAATTTGATGACAGAGGTGCTATCGGTAAGCGTTACAGAAGACAGGATGAGATCGGTACTCCTTTCTGCATCACTTATGATTTTGATTCTGAAGAAGATCATTGTGTCACAATAAGAGATCGTGATTCAATGAAGCAGGAAAGAGTTGCAATAGATAAGCTCGGCGAATACTTTAACGGTAAATTTGACTTCTGAGACATCACGCAGTGATGCCTCGTAACCCTTGACACGTCTGCAGACGATTATGAATGTTTGGGGGATGCTGACTTAAAAAATAAAAACCTGATATATCCAAGTGGATATATCAGGTTTTTTTATATTTACACTTCCAAAATGCATACCTGTTGTGATATAATAGCAAAAGGTGACTTAAAAGATATATATTGCCTAAAATTCAGGAGGTAGAATTCAGATGTCAAACAAATGGGTCTATATGTTCACTGAAGGTAACGCAAACATGCGTGAACTTCTTGGTGGAAAGGGCGCTAACCTTGCAGAAATGACCAATATCGGTCTTCCTGTTCCTCAGGGCTTCACAATCACAACAGAAGCTTGTACTCAGTACTATGAGGACGGACGTAAGATCAATGACGAGATCATGGCTCAGGCTATGGAAGGTGTTAAGAAGATGGAAGAGCTGAACGGAAAGAAGTTCGGCGATCTCAAGAATCCTCTTCTTGTATCAGTTCGTTCAGGTGCCAGAGCTTCTATGCCTGGTATGATGGATACAATCCTTAATCTTGGTCTTAACGACGATGTTGTTGCTGCAATGATCGCTGGTAACCCAGATCCTAAATTCGAAAGATTCGTTTATGATTCATACAGAAGATTTATCCAGATGTTCTCTGATGTAGTTATGGAAGTTGGTAAGAAGTATTTCGAACAGCTTATCGATGCTATGAAAGAGAAAAAGGGTGTTAAGTTCGACGTAGAGCTTACTGCTGCAGACCTCAAGGAACTTGCAGAGCAGTTTAAGGCTGAATATAAGAAGCAGCTCGGTGAGGATTTCCCTTCAGATCCTGTTGTACAGCTTAAGCTCGCTATCGAAGCTGTATTCAGATCATGGGACAACCCACGTGCCAATGTCTACAGAAGAGACAACGATATCCCTTATTCATGGGGAACAGCTGTAAACGTAATGCCTATGGTATTTGGTAACCTTAACGATGAGTCAGGTACCGGTGTTGCATTTACTCGTGATCCTGCAACTGGTGAGAAGAAGCTCATGGGTGAGTTCCTTAAGAACGCTCAGGGTGAAGACGTTGTTGCCGGTGTTCGTACTCCTATGCCTATCCAGCAGATGGAAGAAGAATTCCCAGAAGCTTATGCAGACTTCGTAAAGGTTTGCAAGACTCTTGAGGATCATTATCATGATATGCAGGATATGGAGTTCACTGTTGAAAACAGAAAGCTCTATATGCTTCAGTGCCGTAATGGTAAGAGAACAGCTCAGGCTGCTCTTAAGATCGCTTGTGACCTCGTTGATGAGGGAATGAAGACTGAGAAGGAAGCTGTTGCGATGATCGATCCTCGTAACCTTGATACACTTCTTCATCCTCAGTTCGACGCTGCTGCCATCAAGGCTGCTACTCCTATCGGAAAGGGACTTGGAGCTTCTCCTGGTGCTGCTTGCGGTAAGATCGTATTTACAGCTGACGATGCTACGGAATGGGCTGCAAAGGGTGAGAAGGTTATCCTTGTTCGTCTTGAGACTTCTCCAGAAGATATCACTGGTATGAAGAGTGCAGAAGGTATCCTTACAGTTCGTGGTGGTATGACAAGCCATGCCGCAGTTGTTGCCCGTGGTATGGGTGAGTGCTGCGTATCTGGTTGCGGCGATATCAACATGGATGAAGAGAATAAGAAGTTCACACTTGGTGGAAAGGAATTCCATGAAGGAGACTTCATTTCTATAGATGGTACTACAGGTAAGATCTATGATGGAATTATCAAGACTGTAGATGCTTCTATTGCTGGTGAGTTCGGTCGTATCATGGCTTGGGCTGATAAGTATAGAAAGCTTAAGGTTCGTACAAATGCAGATACTCCTGCAGATGCCAAGAAGGCTCGTGAACTTGGTGCAGAAGGTATCGGTCTTTGCCGTACAGAGCATATGTTCTTCGATGAGACAAGAATTGCTGCATTCCGTGAAATGATCTGCTCAGATACCAAGGAAGAAAGAGAAGCTGCTCTTGAAAAGATCCTTCCTTATCAGCAGGGAGACTTCGAAGGTCTCTTCGAAGCTATGGAAGGTAACCCAACAACAATCAGATTCCTTGATCCACCTCTTCATGAATTCGTACCTCAGACAGAGGAAGATATCAAGAAGCTTGCAGATGCTCAGCATAAGAGCGTTGAAGAAATCAAGGCTATCATTGCTGGTCTCAAGGAATTCAACCCTATGATGGGTCACAGAGGATGCCGTCTTACAGTTACATTCCCAGAAATAGCTGTAATGCAGACAAAGGCTATCATTCGTGCAGCTATCAATGTAACAAAGAAGCACTCTGACTGGAAGATAGTTCCTGAGATCATGATTCCACTTGTTGGCGATCCTAAGGAATTCAAGTTCGTTAAGAAGATCGTTGTAGAGACAGCTGATGCTGAGATCAAGGCTTCAGGTCTTGATATCAAGTATGAAGTTGGTACTATGATCGAGATCCCAAGAGCTGCTCTTCTTGCTGATGAGATCGCTAAGGAAGCTGACTTCTTCTGCTTCGGTACAAACGACCTTACTCAGATGACATACGGCTTCTCACGTGATGATGCTGGTAAGTTCCTTGGCGCTTACTATGATGAGAAGATCTTTGAGTCTGATCCATTTGCAAAGCTTGACCAGGAAGGTGTTGGTAAGCTTATGGATACAGCACTTAAGCTTGGTCGTCCAGTAAATGCTAAGCTTCACGCTGGTATCTGTGGTGAGCACGGTGGAGATCCTTCATCAGTAGAGTTCTGCCATAAGATCGGCCTTGACTATGTAAGCTGCTCACCTTTCCGTGTACCTGTTGCAAGACTTGCTGCAGCACAGGCAGCTATCGCCGAGTCACGTCAGTAA
>CADBPM010000042.1 GCA_902796595.1 uncultured Lachnospiraceae bacterium
CGCGTGAGAGCGAGTGATGCGCAGAGGAAGATGCAAGCTAAAGCTTGCGCGCATCGGCGCGCAAAGAGTCGCACGCGACTCTTTGTTCTGCAGGCATTTTAGATTAAAAAAGTAAGGAGAATTACATGAAAGCATTTCTGATTCTTGAAGACGGGACAGTCTTTACAGGAAAGTCCTTCGGGGCTCGTAGAGAAGTGATCAGTGAGATTGTCTTCAACACGTCAATGACCGGATACCTTGAGATCCTCACCGATCCAAGTTATGCAGGTCAGGCTGTTACTTTGACTTATCCGCTGATCGGAAATTATGGTATCTGCTATCAGGATATGGAAAATCGCATGGCATGGCCGGACGGGCTTATAGTAAGGGAAGCGTGCAGCGAGGCTTCAAATTTCAGAAATGAAGAGTCACTTGCAAGATTTTTAGTTGAGCAGAATATACCGGGAATTGAGGGGATTGATACAAGAGCTCTTACGAGGATCCTTCGTGAGAAGGGAACCATGAACGGCATGATCACGACTGACGAGTCAAGGGTCGGCGATGAGGTTTGCTTAGAGAAGATAAAAGAGTATAAGGTTACAGGCGTTGTAAGAAAAGTAACCTGCCCTGACAAGGTAATCTATACACCGGATATGGCAAGACGCCCTGACGCAGGCTTTCTTCCGGAATTTGAATTTAAGGATGAATTTATTACAGAAACCAGATATCATATAGCACTCTTAGACTTTGGGGCAAAGAAGAATATCATAGATTCGCTTTTGCGCCGTGGATGCGAAGTGACAGTTTATCCGGCTTACACAAAGGCTTCTGAGATAATCGACTCAAAGCCTGACGGCATCATGCTTTCAAATGGACCCGGTGATCCGGCTGAATGTGTGGAGATAATAGAGGAACTTAAGAAGATATATTCAAGTGGTATTCCTGTTTTTGGCATCTGTTTAGGGCATCAGCTTATGGCGCTTGCAATGGGCGGTAGAACAGAAAAGATGAAGTACGGTCACAGGGGCACCAACCACCCTGTAAAGGACCTTGCAACCGGCAAGGTATATATTTCAACGCAGAATCATGGATATATGGTGGTTGACGGCAGCATATCACCTGATATCGCAGAAACATCATTTATAAATGTTAATGACAGGACTGTTGAGGGTGTGAGGTATAAAACAGCGAATGTGTCCACTGTACAGTTCCATCCTGAAGCATGCGCAGGACCTGCTGACACAGGATATCTTTTTGATGAGTTTCTTGCAAAAATTGGATAATAGATTGGAGCATCCTGTTACGCAGTACGTTCCAGTGGGGAATTTTAAAAGTTTTTGAAGCGGGGAAATGATAATGCCTAAAAGAAATGATATTAAGAAAGTAATGGTTATCGGTTCGGGTCCTATAGTTATCGGACAGGCTGCTGAATTTGACTATGCAGGAACTCAGGCTTGCCGTTCTCTTAAAGAGGAAGGGATGGAAGTTGTTCTTGTAAATTCAAATCCTGCTACCATAATGACCGATAAGGACATTGCCGATAAGGTTTATATTGAGCCTCTCAATGTTAGTGTTGTTAAGAAGATAATCCTTGAGGAAAAGCCGGACAGCATTCTTCCTACTCTTGGTGGTCAGGCAGGACTCAATCTTGCCATGGAACTTGATGAGTGCGGTTTTTTAGCTGAAAATAATGTAAAGCTTATTGGTACTACTGCACTTACCATAAAAAAGGCGGAAGACCGCGAAATGTTCAAGGAAACTATGGAAAAGCTTAAGGAGCCTGTTGCGGCAAGTACCATAGTTACAACCGAAGATGCGGCAGTAGAATTTGCAGCAGAGATAGGATACCCTGTTGTTGTCCGCCCTGCTTATACACTTGGCGGTTCTGGTGGCGGCATTGCAGCTGACGAGGACTCTTTGAGAGAAATCTGTCAGAATGGTTTGAGGCTTTCAAGAGTCGGACAGTGTCTCATTGAAAGGTCTATAGCCGGCTGGAAGGAAATAGAGTATGAGGTTATGCGTGATTTGGCCGGAAACTGTATCACAGTCTGCAACATGGAAAATATCGACCCTGTAGGTGTTCATACAGGTGACAGTATAGTTGTAGCACCAAGCCAGACGCTTTCTGATAAGGAATATCAGATGCTTAGAACCTCTGCCCTCCGCATCATCACAGAGCTTGGCATAACAGGTGGATGCAATGTGCAGTATGCCCTTAACCCTGATACATTTGAATACTGTGTTATTGAGGTTAACCCTCGTGTAAGCCGTTCTTCCGCGCTTGCAAGTAAGGCGACAGGTTACCCTATAGCTAAAGTTGCAGCCAAGATAGCACTTGGATATACACTTGACGAGATAAAGAATGCCATCACAGGAAAGACCTACGCAAGCTTCGAGCCTGCACTCGACTATGTTGTAGTAAAGATTCCGAGACTTCCTTTTGATAAATTTATAACAGCAAAGAGAACCCTTACCACTCAGATGAAGGCTACCGGCGAGGTTATGAGTATCTGCTCAAACTTTGAGGGAGCTCTTATGAAGGCTATACGTTCACTTGAACAGCATGTGGACAGCCTTATAGTTGACTATTATAAGGACTTCTCTGATGATGAAGTAAGAGATCAGCTTAAGATAGTTGACGACAGAAGGATTTTTGTGATCGCAGAGGCGCTCCGCCGTGGCATTTCATATAAGGAGATCCATGCAGCTACACTTTTTGACATCTGGTTTATCGACAAGATAAATAAGCTTGTTAAATGTGAAAAGGCTCTCCGCGAGGGGAACATTTCAACCGAACTGCTTTACGAAGCAAAGAGAATGGAATTTCCTGACAGTGTGATAGCAAAGCTTACAGGAAAAACAGAAGATGAGATAAGAAAGCTTCGTTATGACAATGGTATCAGAGCTTCATTTAAAATGGTTGATACCTGTGCTGCAGAATTTGAAGCGGAAACTCCTTATTATTACAGTTGTTTTGACAGTGTTGAGGATGAAGCAAGGAAAGGGTCGGATGACAAAAAGAAGATCCTTGTTCTTGGTTCAGGACCTATAAGAATAGGGCAGGGTATCGAGTTTGATTTCTGTTCTGTTCATTGTGTATGGGCATTTAAAAAGGCAGGATATGAGACTGTTATCATAAATAATAACCCTGAAACAGTTTCTACGGACTTTGATATTTCCGACAGACTTTATTTTGAACCGCTTACACCGGAGGATGTAAGAAACGTTGTCGAGCTTGAAAAGCCATACGGAGCAGTGGTTCAGTTCGGCGGACAGACTGCGATCAAGCTTACTCGGGCACTTATGGATATGGGTGTAAAGATCCTTGGTACAAGCGGCGAGGATGTGGATGCGGCAGAAGACAGAGAGCTTTTTGATGAGATACTCGAGAAGACTCAGATACCGCGTGCGGCAGGAAAGACCGTATTTACAGCTGATGAGGCGGTAGAAGCTGCACATGAGTTAGGTTATCCTGTGCTTGTAAGACCATCTTATGTGCTTGGCGGTGCCGGCATGAGAATCGCTATTTCCGACAGCGATATAAGAGAGTTCATAGGAATAATAAACAGAAATGTTCAGGAACACCCGATACTTGTAGACAAGTATCTTATGGGTGAGGAGCTTGAAGTTGATGCTGTATGCGACGGCAAGGATATCCTTATTCCAGGTCTTATGCAGCACATTGAGAGAGCAGGTATTCATTCGGGAGATTCGATCTCAGTATACCCTGCCCAGAATATACCGGATGACCTTATAGAGGTTATTGTTGACTACACAAGAAAGCTTGCAAGTTCGCTTCATGTCATAGGCCTTGTAAATATCCAGTTTATCATTTACAAGCATGAGGTCTATGTTATCGAAGTAAATCCTCGTTCAAGCCGTACAGTGCCATACATAAGCAAGGTTACAGGAATTCCTATCGTAGAGCTTGCTACAAGAGTAATTATGGGCGAGAAGATAAGAGATTTAGGTTTTGAACCGGGACTTCAGAGTCCGGCGCCTTATATAGCAGTCAAGATGCCTGTATTTTCATTTGAAAAGCTTCGCGGAGCAGAGATAACCTTAGGACCTGAGATGAAGTCTACAGGGGAGTGTCTTGGTATAGGTAAGACCTTTGACGAGGCTCTTTTCAAGGCATTTCTTGGAGCAGGCATAGATCTTCCAAAGCACAAGAAGATGATAATTACTGTGTGCGATGAGGAGAAGAAGGAAGTTATCCCGGTTGCAGAAAGATTTGCAAAGCTTGGCTATGAAATCTATGCTACAAGAGGAACTTCGGATGTCTTAAATGAAAATGGCATAGATGCTATTCCGGTGAACAAGGTAGAGCAGACCAGCCCTAATATCATGGATCTTATACTTGAACACCAGATTGACCTTATCATTGACTCTCCATCAAAGGGAGCTGCCAAGTCAAAGGATGGCTTTGTTATCAGAAGAACAGCCATAGAGACTGGTGTAACTGTGCTTACAGCCCTCGATACAGCAAATGCCCTTTTAAGGTCCTTGGAGCAATCGGGCAAGGAAAAGCTTGAAATGGTCGATATAGCTACAATAGCAAGAAAGGGAAATGCCTGATGGTTGAAATAGAAAGCGTACTTTCTTTCAATTTTTACACATACGGGAAGCCCTTTACAGGAAGTGACCATGGAAAACGCTTTAGGATCGTGAAAGAAGAAAGAGAGCTTCCGGGAGAGCCAAAAGAAGAACTTCCTGATGGTGAAGAGGCAGAAGTAAAGAAAGAAAATGTGCTTGCCGTATGTATATGGCCTGAACCTTTTGCGTACGATAAGACCGGTGAGGAAAAAAAGATAAGAAGAGACTTTCCGTTTACTGAAGAGGGACTGATAGAATCAGTAGCATTTATTAATGAAACTGATATATAAAGATTGATTTAATGATAATGCCAGACGATTTGACTAAAAAAGTCTAATTGTCTGGCATATTTTTGTATAATATGAAATTATGCTGTCTGGTTATAGCAAACATAAGCAAAAAGAAGAAAAATTCTATTTACACAACTTAAAAAACTGTGTATAATTCAACCCAAGATCGCTGAACAAAAATCTGAGGGAGAGATTTACGAAAAGGTTTTGGAGGAGAGAAACCACAAGGGGGCGTTCAGCGATCCCGTTAAAAAAGAGAGAATAAATTTCGTGTGGCAGGGCAACACGATGAAGCCGAAAGGAAAAGGAGCAGCCAGATAATGGCTGCTTCTTTTCCTTTGTTTAAAATATCTGACAATATACCTACTATAACGTTAAAGCATATCCAAATTTCAAAAATAGGCTTTACATTCAGAAAACAGTAAATTATAATTTCAAACAATAAAAAATGAATGTAGAGTTCATTAATTTTTTAAGAGAGATGGAGGGAAATTTTATGAAGAAAAAAATGAGACTTATGTCACTGGTCCTATCGGCATCAATATTGCTTGGACTTACAGCGTGCGGAAGCAGTGCTTACAACACATCTTCCACCAGTTCAATAAAGAATGCGGAACTAATTGTTTCTGGAAAATCAGATATTCCTGCGGGATCAGCTACATCGGAAGAAATTTCAACACAAGATTTAAATGTAATGCTTGAAACTCCGGTTCAGTCACTTGACCCACAGCAGGCAACAGATGGTACTTCATTTGAAGTTATCGCAGATTATACAGATGGACTTATGCAGATGGATGCAGATGGCAAAGCTGTAAATGCTCTTGCAGAAAGCTATGAGACAAGTGAGGATGGTCTTACCTGGACTTTCAAAATCAAGGATGCAAAATGGTCAAACGGAGATCCTGTTACAGCCGCTGATTTTGTTTTTGGATGGCAGAGAGCAGTTGATCCTGATATAGCAAGTGAGTATAGCTATATGCTTTCGGATATCGGGCAGGTAAAGAATGCAGCCGATATTATCGCAGGAAAAAAGGATAAGTCAGAGCTTGGTGTTACAGCAGTGGATGAAAAGACACTCAAGGTAGAGCTTGAAGCACCTGTGTCATATTTCCTTTCACTTATGTATTTTCCTACATTTTATCCTGTAGATGAGAAATTTTTTGAAACCTGCAAGGATACTTATGGTACAAGCCCTGAAACAACTCTTTCAAATGGTGCTTTTGTACTCGACAAGTATGAACCGAGTGCAACAGAGATTCATCTTACGAAAAATGCAGATTATTACGATGCCTCGAGAGTCAGACTTGCAGGAATAGATTACCAGGTTGTTCAGGATTCACAGACAGCACTTATGAGCTATCAGAGCGGCAGTCTTGATATGACTCTTGTAAATGGTGATCAGGTTGATCAGGTAAAGGATGACCCTGAATTTCAGTCGGTAGGCGCAGGATACCTTTGGTATCTTTCACCTAATATCGCAAAAGTACCTGCATTTGCAAATGAAAATATCCGTAAGGCTTTTACATTTGCAATCGACAGGGACGCCATAACAAATGATATTTTAAAGGATGGTTCTGCTCCTACTTATACAGCAGTTCCGCCTCAGTTTGCTACAGGTCCGGATGGCTCAGATTTTTCTGCTGACCAGGAAAAATTTAAGGATACATGCGCATTTGATGCAGCCAAGGCTGCTGATTACTGGAAAAAGGGACTTGACGAGCTTGGACTTGATTCTTTGACGGTTGAAATGGTTGTTGACGCGGATGACGCACCGCAGAAGGTTGCAACAGTTCTTCAGGAGCAGCTTCAGACAAATCTTCCGGGACTTACTGTTTCAATAAAGGTTGAACCAAAGAAGCAGAGAGTTAAGGATATGCAGGATGGCACATTTGAATTAGGCCTTACAAGATGGGGACCGGACTATGCAGATCCGATGACATATCTTGGTATGTGGGTAACAGATAATTCAAACAACTATGGACTGTGGTCAAACAAAGACTTTGATGATATCATTGCAGAGTGCACAATAGGTTCTCTTGCAACAGATGAAACAGGTCGTTGGACAAGGCTTTATGATGCGGAAAAGATAGTTATGGATGAGGCTGTTATTTTCCCTCTTTACACACAGTGCAATGCTGTTATGGTAAAGAGCAATGTTTCCGGAGTTGAAAATCATCCTGTGGCACTTAACAGGGTATATAAAGATGCTGTAAAGACAGCCAAGTAATAATGAATGATCCCTTGCTTGGTATAAGATATTTAGTGTTATACCAGGCGGGGGTATTTTATAGTAAGCGAAGAAAATAATTGCGGATAGACTTGCTCTATCTAACATTATTTCTCGGCGACGTTGTATCGTAAACGAAATTACTTATTTCGTTTACGATAAAAATAGGGGGTTTTTATGAAAAAGTATATATGTAAACGTGTGCTCGTGTCACTGTTTACACTCCTTGTGATCTTACTGGTGCTTTTTATACTTATGCAGCTGATGCCTGGGTCGCCATTTAATGATGAAAAACTTACGGAAACGCAGAAGGCACAGCTTTATGCAAAATACGGCCTTGATAAGCCTGTAATAGTACAGTTTTTAGCTTATGTCAAAAACATGCTTACAGGTGATTTTGGTGTAAGCTACAATATTTCAAAGAATACGCCTATTTCAATACTTATTGCACAGAGACTTCCCATATCGGCAGGTATCGGTTTTTTTGCAGTATTTATCGGTGCTCTCGCAGGGCTTTTGCTTGGTCTTATTGCGGCACTTTTTCATGATTCTGTTTTAGATACCTTATGTACGGTTATTTCTGTAATCGGTGTTTCGGTGCCAAGTTATGTTTTTGCGCTCATTCTTTCATATAAGTTTGGATTTCAATGGAAACTCGTGCCAATGTTATATGATTCAAAGGCGGCACTCAATTCAAGCATACTTCCGAGCGTTGCACTGTCAATGTTTACAATGGCAAGCATAGCCAGGTTCACCAGGTCGGAGATGCTTGAAGTGCTTGACAGTGATTATATGCTTCTTGCCAAAGCAAAGGGACTTTCAGGTTCTCCTCTTATCATAAGACATGCACTCAGAAATGCGTTGATTCCAATAATCACGGTTTTGGCCCCATTGATCGTAGACCTTATGACAGGTTCACTGGTTGTGGAAAAGATATTTGCTATTCCTGGAGTGGGTTCGCTTCTTGTAAATGCAATTCAGTCTAATGACTATAATGTAGTTATTTCTCTTAGCTTTATATATTCGGCTATGTATATTTTTATAATGCTTTTTGTAGATATATTGTATGGAGTTATTGATCCAAGAATAAGACTTTCAAAGGAGGTTGCATAAATGGATATTGCAGAGAAGGCAGTTATGAATGCTGATATTCCTTTGGAAGAAGAATACATACCGGTAAATTCGGATTTTGTTTTAAAAGACGGCAATAATGATATAGAAATAGATGCAAATTTTGCATCGCAATCTTTTTTGAAAGAAGTAAAAAGCAAATTTCTGCATAATAAGGGTGCTGTGACCGGATTTGTATTTGTCATATTACTTACAGTTCTTGCTGTTGTGGGACCTTTTATGTCGAAATATTCCTTTTCAGAGCAGACCACAGGCAGGAATCTTGCACCCAGAATACCGATAATTGAAAATCTTGGCATTTTTGATGGTTCAGAGAGAGTAGCTACAACTACCGGAAGCAAAACAGTAAACGGGTATGCTGCAAATAAACTGTATGATACATTCTTTTATTTTGGTTCGGATAAGTATGGAAGAGATATCTGGACAAGAACGTGGACCGGAGCAAGGGTTTCACTTCTTATAGCTGTTGCTGCAACTTTAATAGATATGATGATAGGCATGTCCTATGGGCTTATTTCAGGTTACTTTGGCGGGAAAATTGATATGGTCATGCAGCGTTTTGTTGAAATAGCAAACGGAATACCAAGGCTTGTTATAGTTACTCTGCTTCTTCTGATACTAAAACCTGGTATACTTACTATTATCTTTGCACTTATGCTTACCGAATGGATAGGCATGTCAAGAATAGCAAGAGCCGAGATACTCAAACTGAAAGAACAGGAATTTGTATTTGCAAGCCGTACTCTTGATGCCGGCCCGTTCTTTATTATTTTTAAAGAAATACTTCCTAACATAATAGGACCGGTTATAACCCAGGTAATGTTTTCTATTCCAACTGCCATATTTACTGAAGCTTTTCTATCATTCGTAGGACTTGGTATTCCGGTTCCGCAGTGTTCGTTGGGGTCTCTTATTTCTGAGGGATATAACAGTTTTACAACACATCCTTATCAGATCATACCGCCGGTCATAGTGATGGCGCTCCTCATGTTTTCTTTCAACCTGATAGCAGACGGGCTTCGCGAGGCACTTGACCCTAAGATTAAGGAGAGGTGATATGAGTAATAAAGAAATTGTTTTAGCAGTAAAAGATCTTGATATCACATTTAAAACGGCAGCAGGTAAAGTTCATGCGATAAGAGGCGTGAATTTTACAGTTCACAAGGGAGAGACAGTTGCTATTGTCGGGGAATCTGGTTCGGGAAAGTCTGTAACCATGAAGGCAGCTATGGGAATACTCGATAAAAATGCTGTTATTAATCATGGAAGCATCGAATTTACATATACAGACAGTGATAATAAGACACAGACAGTAGATATTCTGTCAAAAGATACAAAATGGATCAGAAAAAATATAAATGGCAAGCAGGTAGCCATGGTTTTCCAGGACCCTATGACCAGTCTTGACCCTACCATGCAGATAGGTAGGCAGATAATGGAAGGAATGATCTGGCATTATGGAACTAAAAAGGAGGAAGCCTACAAAAGGGCAGTTGAACTTTTAAAAGAAGTCGGAATAGAAAATCCAGAGGAGAGGATGAAGAATTATCCGCACCAGCTTTCGGGGGGGATGAGACAAAGAGTTGTAATTGCTATAGCACTTGCCTGCGACCCTAAGCTTATCATTTGTGACGAGCCTACTACAGCTCTGGATGTGACTATTCAGGCGAAGATTCTTGAACTTATTTCAAAGATACAGAGAGAAAGAGGAATTTCGGTCATTTACATTACACATGATCTTGGAGTTGTTGCCAAGGTGGCGGATTATGTAAATGTAATGTATGCGGGAAAGATAATAGAATGTGGACTTATAAATGAAATATTTTATGAGCCGAAGCATCCGTATACCTGGGGACTTCTTCTTGCTATGCCGGACCTTGAAACGGATGACGACAGGCTTTATTCCATACCAGGCTCCCCGCCAAATCTTCTTCATGAAAAGAAGGGGGATGCCTTTGCTCCAAGAAACAGATTTGCACTTGTTCTTGATGACAAAAAAGAGCCACCTATGATGAAAGTGACAGAGACGCATTATGCGGCGACCTGGCTTCTTGATAAGAGGGCACCGAAGGTTGAAATGCCGGAAAGACTTGTAAAGAGAATTGGAAGAATGAGAAAGGGGGCAGAAAAGTATGCAGGTTGAAACAAAGACTGAACCTATCCTTTCTGTAGAACATCTCAGACAATATTTCAAGGTTTCAAATAAGTTTGCGGTAAAGGCTGTTAATGATGTGAGTTTTGTGATAAATCAGGGAGAAACCTATGGACTTGTAGGGGAGTCCGGATCTGGAAAGTCAACTATAGGGAGAGCCATAATAAGGCTTTATGATCCTACAGGTGGCAAAATTACATTTGAAGGCAGTGATATAACTGGTAAAATAGATAAGACAACAAGGAGAAAGCTCAGAAAAGATATGCAGATGATCTTTCAGGATCCTATGGCTTCGCTTAATCCAAGAAAGAAAGTTTCAGATATAGTAGGAGAGGGACTTGACATTCATCATCTGTATGCAAGTCTTGAGGAGAGAAATGAAAAGATACAGGCTATTTTAAAAAAGGTTGGCTTGGCTCCGGAACTTGCAAGCAGATATCCACACCAGTTTTCGGGCGGTCAGAGACAGCGTATCGGTATAGCAAGGGCTCTTATCATGAATCCAAGACTTATAATAGCTGATGAGTGTATTTCTGCACTTGATGTATCTATTCAAGCACAGGTCGTAAACCTGATGAAGGATATACAGGCAGAAACAGGAACAGCATATCTTTTTATTGCTCATGACCTGTCCATGGTAAAGTACATTTCCGACAGGATAGGAGTGCTTCATTTAGGACATCTCCTTGAAACAGGAACTACAGAAGAGATCTTTGAGAATCCTGTTCATCCATATACAAGGTCGCTTCTTTCGGCAATTCCGTCACCAAATCCAATTGTTGAAAAAAGGAGGACTGCTTTGACATATAATTATCATACATCAGGTATTGATTATAATGCCGGCGCTATGCAGCATATAGAAGGCAGTCATTATGTATGTTGTACAATGGATGAATTTGAAAAATGGACAAATCCAGTTAAAAGGGCTGTTTGACAGAAGAGAGAGCGGGCTTTGCGTTTATTGCAAGGCCCGCTTTTATGTGGTAAAGGGGACAATCGCGTTTTGCTGAAAAACCATTTGTAAAAAATGTGTAAAAGTGATAGAATGATGATACGAGGGTCTAAAGTCGGCTTTACAGGCTTATTAAAGATCTATTTACGCAGGAGGAAAAGATGACTTTGAAAAATAAGACAGCTGTCGGGATTGCCGCAGCCACACTTGCTCTGTCTTGTGTGCTTACTATGCCGCAGAGTGTAAGAGCTGCAGAAAAATCTTCTTTAAGCAAAGAAACTTATAGTGCCGGCGAAAATCTGGCAGAGGGGCTTGCTTTCAACAGACCACAGACTTTGTTTATAACTAATATAGGAAATACCGTATATTCAAAGATAAATATTCCTGAAGAGGGCTATTATGTCGTTGAAGCTTCTAGCGCGGGAGGGTCGGTGAGCCTTGTTTTTGCGGATGAGAATTATAAGACAATGGATATAGCTGATTCTTCTGTTACTGTAAAGGACAATGGGGAAAAGGTATATGTAACAAGTACAGTCTATAAATTTGCAAAAGGAACTCATTATATAGGAGTTGCAGCAAACAGAGTTACAAAGATAAGGCTTTCTGTATTTGAACCTGAAAAATTGACTGAGGGGCTTGAAAGTTCTCAGGTTGTTGATTTAAACAGAAGAAAGATAACATACTCTTTTACGGCAGAAGAGGGAGGCTTGTATTCCTTTTTTAACAGTGATGACAGACCGACCGAGAGCATGACTATTTTAGATGAAAATGAAAAGGTACTTTATAATTCAAAGAGGTCAAGGTATCTTAGTGATTATAGCAGGTACTTAAGGGTTGAGGAGCTTAGGCTTAAGGCTGGAGAGAGAGTTTATGTGGTAATAAATCTGGATAATGACTACAGAGAGCAGAACCACGACTCCATGACTGTAAAGAAGATAATTACAGATAATGCGTCAGATTTAACTGTTGATGCAAAACTTCATTCATTTAAAGTTGGTTCGTATGCTGATATGAACCTCTATAAGATAAATCCTTCGGAGGATGAGGAAATATTCCTTTCAGCAACAAGTCCGGTTAATTATCCTCAGATGGTGCTTTACGGTTCAGATGAAAATGTTGTAAAAAAATTTGATATCAAGTATTCATCTAAGGACTCCTATGGCAGGACTTCGTATTCCAAGAACGGCATTGCAGAGCTTAAAAAGGGAAAGGAATATTATCTTGCGGTAAGACTTGCCTACTACAAACAGGGAGCATTTACAGTAAGGGCAAGAAAGGTTCAGGATATAAAGAGCATATCAGTTATTCACAAACCTCTTATGAAGCAATATATTAAGAACCTTGACAGCAAACTTGATCTTACGGGAACTGTGATAGCCTTAAATTATGCAGACGGAACATCCATGAAGTGGAAATACGATGCTGCTTATCTTTACAAGCAGGGTTATCCGGTTGAAATATCTGAGAAGGACGTCTTGGATGCCAAAAAGGTAACAATTGCCTACAGAGGTCATACGGCTGATTTTTATGTACCTGTAACAACAGCTGTGAAGGCATTTGAAGGAGCAATTTTTATAAAAGAAAATGCGCTTAAGAAGGCAACGTTTACACTAAAATCTGACAAATACAGATTTTATACCTTCGTGCCTGTAAGCAGTGAGCTTTACAATGTAAAGGTAACCGGTAAGTATGATGATTTTACTCTTTATGTATTTGATGATAAAGGCAATAGACTTGACAGGAGCGATGCTTCGTATAAGGCAGGAAAGCTTGCAGCAGAAAGTGGCGTATATCTTGAAAAAGGAAAGAAATACTATATCGGCGTAGATTATACCTATTACTCAGGCAGTACGTTAAGCTTTAGGGTAAGTAATGATACACCGCTGCAGCCTACGGGCTTAAAGGTTGAAAGAGAAGACAATACAACCGGAAAAATTTCATGGAAAAAGGTAGCCGGAGCAGAAGGCTACAGGATAATGTATTATAATGTAAAGAACCCTTCTAAGAAAAGCTATGTTATGACAACTTATAATTCAGAGAATATGATAGGTGGCTTAAAGAAAGGTGAAACCTATAGTTTTAAGGTAAAGGCATACAAGAAGGAAGGAAATAAGAGATACTACGGCAGCTATAGTAAAACGTATACTGTTACATGGTAAAAAAAGTCCCCTTTGATTTTCGAATGACGAAGGCCGTTATAGAAAATCAAAGGGCTTTTTTTTAATCATTGAGGAAGGAGAAATCATCATCATCTTCACTTACATTAAGTAAAGATACATCTTCCTTTTGTACAGGAGCACTTTCTTCCGGTTCAAATTCTTCCGCAGCAACAGGAGCGCCCGAAGTTTCATCAACAGCAGAAGTTGTATCAAGTTCTTCTTCAGGAGTACGCGCAGCAAGGTCTGCTGCGGCAAGCTCAGCCTTGGCAGCTGCGTCTTCAATGAGTTTTACCTGAAGCTCATGGGTATCTACGATATATGGTTCTGCTGCATGATCCATATTCCATCTTTTTACAATGTTTCCGGATTCATCCTGAATCTTATTGATCCCTTCAAGGGAAATATCTTTAACGTATGGCAGGTGGTCATAGATCGTATTTGTAGGATCTTTAAGATCACTGAAAGGGGCCAAAGTTCTAAGAGATATCTTATTTTCATTCATATCAATCACCTGTTTGTAAGAATTTATTGCTTCATTGCTTTGCGATAATTGTCGTATTGCAAACGATACGACAGGTTTAAATGTATCGCTGACGC
>CADBPM010000043.1 GCA_902796595.1 uncultured Lachnospiraceae bacterium
GAAGGCAATATCATGCAAGGGGTTCCAATCATGGTTTGGGTTTCCGAATAATGGAGGCTATATGGACAAGGAGAAATATGAAGTTACGGGCATGAGTTGTGCCGCTTGTCAGGCACATGTGGAGAAGGCTGTAAACAGCGTTCCGGGCGTTACCGGATGTGCAGTAAGTCTTCTTACAAACTCTATGACCGTAGTAGGAACTGCCAATGAGGCAGATATAATAAAAGCAGTTACAGATGCAGGATATGGTGCAAGCAAGCAGGGAGAAGCTTCAAAATCAACAGCAAAGGAAGCCCGCGATAACAATCTTGTGGACAAGGAAACCCCTAAAATGGTAAAAAGGCTGATATCTTCAGTCATTGTCCTTCTTATACTAATGTATTTTTCAATGGGACACATGATGTTAAATCTGCCGGTTCCGCCAATATTTAGTAATTCTGCCAATTTGGCTGTACTTGAAATGCTCTTGTGTCTTATCGTTCTTTTTATCAACAGGAAGTTTTTTATTTCGGGAACAAAGGGCGTTATCCATGGAGCACCGAACATGGATACCCTTGTAGCACTTGGAGCTGTGGCTTCGTTTGGCTACAGTCTTGTTGCTCTTTTTATAATGATAGATGCAATGGGAAGAGGGGATATGGATGCTGTGCACACCATTTCGATGAAGCATATCTGGTTTGAAACAGCGGCAATGATTCCTACTTTTATCACAATAGGAAAAACTCTCGAATCCTATTCAAAAGGACGTACCACTGACGCGATAAAGAGTCTTATGAAGCTTGCCAGCGAGACTGCAGTTGTTCTAAGAGATGGCAGGGAAAAGGAAGTCCCTGTTGAAGAGGTTGTTACAGGCGATATCTTTGTGGTAAGACCGGGTGAAAAGATTCCTGTGGACGGAGTTATCATTGAAGGTGATTCGGCTGTAAATGAGGCTGTCATTACAGGGGAGTCGATTCCTGTAGATAAGACGGTTGGAGACAATGTTATTTCTGCAACGATAAATCAGTCGGGTTTTATAAAGGCTAAGGCAACAAGAGTAGGCGAGGACACAACTCTGTCGCAGATAATAAAAATGGTTTCCGATGCCGCGGCAACCAAGGCTCCGCTTGCAAGAATTGCCGACAAGGTCTCTGCAGTTTTTGTTCCCGGCGTTCTTTTTATAGCACTTGTTACTTTTATCGGCTGGCTTTTAGCAGGCACGGAACTTGGCTTTGCTTTTGCAAGAGCTGTTTCCGTGCTTGTAATAAGCTGTCCTTGCGCACTTGGACTTGCAACGCCTGTGGCGATAATGGTTGGAAATGGTGTGGCCGCAAAGAACGGTATTCTCATAAAGACAGCTGCAAGCCTTGAGGCTGTCGGCAGGACCCAGATAATAGCGCTTGATAAGACGGGTACTATAACAAATGGCAAGCCTGTAGTGACAGACATAATACCCGCAGAGGGTATTTCTGAAAATGAACTGCTTCTTAATGCGGCAAGCGTTGAAAGGATGAGTGAACATCCTCTTGCAAAGGCAGTCTGCGAATTTGGCAAGAACAAAAAAATAAATACAGTTGAGGTTTCCTCTTTTAAGGCTCTTCCGGGCAATGGTCTTGAAGCTCTGATCTTGGGAAAAACATTTCTTGGCGGCAGCATGAGTTTTATTTCAACCAGGGTGCAGATAAGCGACGAGGCAAAAAAACAGGCAGAGGCACTTGCCAATGAAGGCAAGACTCCACTTTTCTTTGCAATGGATGGAAAATATATCGGTATGATCGCTGTAGCCGATACTGAAAAGAAAGACAGCAAGAGGGCTATAGAAGAGCTTAAGAATATTGGCATAAAGGTTGTCATGCTGACTGGTGACAATGCAAGGACTGCCGCGGCGGTCGGAAAGGCAGCAGGTGTTGACAGGGTTTATGCAGGAGTGCTTCCTTCGGGAAAAGAAGCCATAATAAAAGTTCTCATGGAAAAAGGGAAAACCGCTATGGTTGGCGACGGGATTAACGATGCGCCGGCTCTCACAGCGGCAGATACGGGTATTGCTATCGGTGCAGGAACAGACGTTGCTATAGATGCGGCAGATATCGTTCTTATGAAGAGTTCGCTTATGGATGTTGTGGCGGCGGTAAGAATTGGCAGGGCGACAATAAGAAATATCCATGAAAATCTTTTCTGGGCATTTTTCTATAATGCTATATGCATTCCGCTTGCTATAGGTCTTTACCAGGTGCTTTTAGGGGTGAATCTGGAGCTTAGCCCTGCGGTTGGAGCGCTTGCAATGAGTTTTTCAAGTGTGACTGTCTGTTTAAATGCGCTTAGACTTAATTTCTTTAAGATTCGTGATGCACGCCACGATAGAAAAATCAAAGAGATAGATTCTCTTGGTGGAGAATTTATCATAGATGAAAGTGTAAATACTGAAAAGGAGACTGAAAAAATGACAAAGACAATTAAGATTGAAGGAATGATGTGCTCTCATTGTGAAGCAAGTGTAAAGAAAGCTCTTGAAGCCCTCGACGGTGTTGAAAGCGCGACAGCAAGCTACACAGAAGGAACAGCGGTTGTAGAACTTTCAAAAGAGGTTCCGGCTGAAAGCTTCAAGAAGTCAATTGAGGATAAAGACTATAAGTTTATCTCAGTAGAGTAACAGGTGAAAATGCGCCCCTGACAGAGTCTTACGATAATGTCGGGGGTTTTCATTATGATTATACCTTCCTTTTGTTGCTAAAATGTGATAATTAAGTTATACTACTAAGGAGACGATATTAAGTGCAGTCTTAGTATTTACTTCGATTACTATAATATATGCACAGGAGAAGGCGTTACATGTTTGATTTTTTAAAGAAGAAAAAGAAAGATGATGAATCGTTAGACGACAAGTACAAGGAACTTGATGATAACAGCGATGAAGTTGATCCCAAGGATATTCCCGATGAAGTTCCGGAAGATTTCGAGGAGGAGTATTCAAAACAGGCAAATAGTGAAGCTATAGAGGAAGTATCACAGGATGAGCTTCCTGTACCTGAAGAAAATGGGGAAAGCGATGAAGCCGAAGGCAGTGAACAGATACCGGGGACAACACCGGCACCGGATCCGTCTTCTTTTTCCAATCCTCGTATGGTAAAGCTCATCGAGGAATTTAATGATAAGAAGGAAGACCCGAAGTTTCTTGCAAACCTTTGGTTCACAATTGCACATTCAAGATTTATAGTTCCTATACATTTCAGTGAAAAGCCTGAGATAGGACCTGACGGCAAGGCTAAGTTCAAGGAGGGAACGCAGATTGCCTTCCCTAATCTTACAGACCCGAACAGCCCTGACAGGCATGTGCTTCCTGTATTTACAGACTATGATGCTCTTGACAGATGGAAGGCTCTTCGTGAAAATGAAGGCAGACCGGAGGTTACAGCGGTATCATTTCAGGATATAGTTGTTATAGTCGGAAAGAAGCTTCAGGGCTTTACAATTAATCCTTTTGGACCTTCAACTCTTACTCTTGGCAATGATGCGATTGAAATGATAAAAAATCTGCCTGGTTATAGAGCAGAAATGGAAAGAGTAAGACAGTTCCATGAATATCGCATGGCTCACAAGGATGAAAATGTTAAGATTTCTATTCTTGAACCTAAGGAAAATGAAGAAGAAAAGGATATAGAGCGAGAGCTTATCACAGTAGCCGGCGGAAGTGATTACATTTCAAAGATAGGTCTTGTTGTCACAAGACCGGAAGTGCCGGGAGGAGGGCTTGCTTATCTCTGCGTTGTTGAGTGTCCTGAGGATAAGGCACAGGAAGCATTCAAGACTATAGGCGAAAAGATTAAGCCTCATCTCCAGCTTATAAAACGTATGGACTTCATGCTACTTTCAAAGTGCAACTTTGCAGATAAGTATTTCGCAAGTCATCCATTTGTTTATCCTCCATTCTGATGATCTTACAAAAAAAAGACTCTCTCCAAGGGTGAAAGCTTCCCAGGAGAGAGTTTCTTTATACGATAGTTAATTGATCACGACCATTGTTTTTGGAAAAATAAAGTGCCTCATCAATCTTTTTGAAAATTGCTGCAAATTGTGAAGGCTCTTTTACGGTAGTCATGCCGCCGCTTATAGTAAACTGCTCGGTGGTGAAGGAGTATTTCGTAGCGGCAAAATCCTTTCTAAGGTGTTCTATTAGGATCTTGTTTTCGGAAGGAGTCTGACCGGAAAGAAGGATGATAAATTCTTCTCCGCCGTACCTTCCTGCAAAGAATGGAGCTTGCATAAATTTCTGACAAAGCTGCCCCAGTCTTTCAAGAACCGCATCGCCTGCCGCATGTCCGTACGTATCGTTGACATGCTTGAATTTGTCTATGTCAAGCAGTATAGCACTTACAGGGTTTACTTCCGAGGCTTCATTCAACATCTGAGGAGCAACAACATCCAGATATTGACGGCTGTAGACCTGTGTAAGCGAATCTATACGATAACGGCGTCTGTATATAAGCTGTCTTTCGTAGTATTTTTGCGTCTGCTCGATAAGATCATGGTTATAATTTCCCATAGCCATGGAAATAAGCATGGTTACGGTTGAAATGACAAGCACTATGATCAAATCCTGTGAAAGAAAACGTACAAATGCTGTTTCTGTGTTGTATTCAGTACTTTCGTAGAAATAGGAGATGAAAATTAAAATATAGTTGTATAATTGCAAGGCAAACATCATGAGTGTGTCATGAAAAAGCGAACAGAACATCACTGCAATGGAAGGAAGAAACCAGAGCGGTGTGAAGTAACCGTGAAATATGGAAACAGAACCGCATATAGTACACAGGGCAAATGCACAGACCATATTTTTGGTGGCAGAAGGAAAGCGGGTGCTCCGCTCTGTGATGAAGGCTATGGCTACTGCACATGAATTTACGATAAGGGGCAGGACTATCCTGAGGAAGATATATACTTTATCTGAGTAGATAAGTACATTGGTTACTTTGTAATAAAAGTAAAACGATGAATCGGTTATAAGACAGACAAGCGTACCTAAAAATAATGTAAATATTATCGACTGTCTAAGTCTTGCTTCAGATTGTTCCATTTGCTTCTCCATAAAATTGTTTGATGTTATATGAGACTTTGAGCCTTATATTTGTTAAGTATAATTGTAACATATCTATAAAAATAATAAAGGAAAAGTTTAAGACTATGATCAAAAATATTATTTTCGATGTTGGAAATGTTCTTCTTTCATATCGTTGGAAGGAAATGCTTATGAAAGACCACGGAATGAGCGAAGAGGACGCTGAAAGGGTTGGAAATGAAATGTTTGACAGCCCTTACTGGGCGATTCTAGATCTTGGAACAGAGACCGATGAGCAGGTACTTTCAGGCTATGCAAAGATCTATCCTGAAGATGAGAAGGATATGAGATGGTTTATTGAAAATGCCGAGCTTATGAAGATAGACAGACCTAAGATTTGGGAACTTGTCCACAAGCTTAAGGAAAAGGGATATCATATTTATTATCTTTCAAACTATTCAAAGACACTTTTTAATAAGCATACCGGCGGAGCTTCTTTCTTTAATGATATGGAGGGCGGAGTCGTGTCTTATGAAGTAAATATGGCGAAGCCGGATATAAGGATATATAAGAAGCTTATTGATAAATATGACCTTGTACCAGAAGAATGCCTGTTCTTTGACGATCTTAAGGCAAACGTTGAAGGCGCCATAAAGGCTGGCATGCAGTCTAAAGTGGTTACAAGTGAGGATGCTCTTGCTGATATGTTAAAAGAACTTCTTTAATTTTCCTAAATAAAAAACTCCCTGATAGAAATGCAATGCTAATTAGTTAAGGACTTGACAGGAATAAGGATATAAGAATTATCCATCTACCAGTCTGAAAGCTGATTAGTTAAGTAGAA
>CADBPM010000044.1 GCA_902796595.1 uncultured Lachnospiraceae bacterium
CAATGCGGAATTTGCACCGTTTGAATCGAAGGAAGGTGACAAGGTTGTAGGCATAGATGCAGATATTGCAAAGGCTATAGCAGATGAACTTGGAGTAGAACTTGAGATCCAGGACATCGATTTTGATGCGTGTATCCCAAGTGTAAAGAGCGGCAAGGCTGATATGACAGCCTCGGGAATTACTGTTACGGAAGACAGAAAGAAAAATGTAGACTTCTCAGATACCTATTTTACAGCATCACAAAATATCCTGGTATCTGCTGACAGCGATATTGTAAAGGCATCAGATCTTAATGGAAAGACTGTAGGAGTGCAGCAGGGAACTACAGGTGATACATACTGTACAGACAGCGATGGTACAGGAGAAGTTACGGTCAAGGAAGTCAAGAGATATAACAAATTTACAGATGCGGTTGCAGATCTTGCGGCAGGTCGTCTTGATGCAGTTGTTCTTGACAACTATCCTGCAAAGATACTTGCTGACAAGAACAAGGATAGCATAAAGCTTCTTCCGGAGCCTTTTACAAGCGAGGAATATGCTATTGCGGTGCCTAAGGGCAGCAATCTTAAGGATGAGATCGATAAGGTCCTTAAGCAGATGCAGGATGATGGTTCTCTTGATAAGATTATTTCAACTTATATAATGGTGGAGTAAAGGATAATGGAATTTTTATCATCACTTGGTGAACATTTATATGATGATCTTATTGCAAAAGACCGCTATATGTATATACTTGGCGGCCTTGGCAATACAGTCATTATTACTATAGCTGCACTTTGCATAGGGCTTTTTCTTGGGATAATCACAGCTATAATTCGTGTATCCTGTAAGGATGGTGCGAAGGGATTTGTGATGAAAGTACTCAATTTTATCGCAGGACTTTACCTTACCATTATAAGAGGAACACCTACAGTGGTTCAGCTTATGATAATGTACTTTATAATTCTTCCGAGTGCTGCTCCGGTAGCTGTTGCAATGCTTGCATTTGGTATAAATTCGGGGGCGTATGTTGCGGAGGTCTTCAGGAGCGGTATCCAGTCTGTAGATGCAGGACAGACCGAAGCAGGAAGAAGCCTTGGTCTTTCTGCAAGGCAGACTATGGTAAAGATCGTGCTTCCACAGGCAGTTAAAAATGTGACGCCTGCTATTTTCAACGAATTTATAACACTTTTGAAGGAAACTTCAATCAGTGGTTATGTAGGCATATCAGATCTTACAAGGGGCGGCGATATCATTCGCTCACAAACATATGATGCCTATCCTCCTCTTCTTACTGTTGCAGGGGTGTATCTTGTAATGACTATAGGACTCACACTTATTGAAAAGCAGGTTGAAAGGAGAATGGCAAAAAGTGATAGACGTTAAGGGACTTTATAAAAGTTTTGTTTCTCCTTCTGGTAAGGTAGATGTACTTCGTGGAATAGATGTTTCTATAGAGGATGGAGAGAAGGTTGCGATAATCGGACCTTCGGGTTCGGGTAAGTCAACTTTTCTTCGTTGTCTGAATCTCCTTGAAAAGCCTACCAGCGGGGAGATATGGTTTGATGGAAGGCTTATAACTGATCCTAAGGCTGACATTGATAAAATAAGAGCACAGATGGGAATGGTTTTTCAGCATTTTAACCTTTTTCCACATCTTTCCATAATGAAGAATATAACGCTTGCCCCGGTAATGCTTGGGCTTATGAGCGAGATAGAGGCAAAGAATAAGGCAGAACAGCTTCTTAGCAGAGTAGGACTTTTAGACAAGGCGGATGCTTATCCAAGTCAGCTTTCAGGCGGACAGCAGCAGAGGATTGCTATAGTACGGGCTCTTGCGATGAATCCCAAGATGATGCTTTTTGATGAACCTACAAGTGCGCTTGACCCGGAAATGGTCGGAGAAGTGCTTGATGTAATGAAGGAAGTTGCTAGGGACGGCATGACTATGGCAGTAGTCACTCATGAAATGAATTTTGCGAGAGAAGTTGCTGATCGTGTATTTTTTGTGGCAGATGGCGTTATCGCAGAGGAGGGAACTCCTGAACAAATTTTTGAGCATCCAAAGAATGAACGACTTAAGGAATTTCTTTCAAAGGTTCTTTAAATGAAAAATGAGCACACAATAATGAAATAATTTACAAGACTCCACAGAATGACAAGTAAAGCTTTTTGAATAGAATATTAAATTTTATAAGAATTCACCTTTTTGCAACAAATATAATGTATAATATAGTTAGTGATTTAAAAAATTTAAGCTATATCGTGTTGTAGATGCGTCATCTGTGGAGGTGCTTATGGTAAGAAAAAAACGCCTTTGGTCTATAATCTTAACTCTCACTCTGATTTTTTCCTTGTTTGGAATTATGCCACAAAGATCATATGCGGCAGCTAAAGGAGCAAGTCTTTCTTATGACAAAAGTGTTACTGACGGAAAGACTATGCAGGTAAAAATAAAAAATCTTAAGAAGGGGCAGTATGCGCTTATTTCGGTGACAGGTAATGCTAAGAAGGGTATTACAATAAAAAATGCCTCTAAAAAGGTCACAGCTAAAACGAAGATAAGCGGCACCGGCAAGGAGACAGTTCTTAAAGTTTCTAATAAGGGCGTGGCTGGAAAAAAGTATAAGCTTGTTTTAAATACATATAATTCCAAGGGAAAGCTTATCTACAAGTATACTACCCAAAATATCAGTGTGAAAAAAGCGTCCTCAAAAACTGCATATAAGGATGTTGTTGTTTCAGATAAAGCATCTCTTGAAAGTGCTCTTGCGACTGTAAAGAGCGGCAGGATCACGCTTGAAACCTCTGCGCGTACCAATATTACTATTGGCAAGGGAAAGTATCCTTCAATCGATCTTGTTATAGATGCGCCAAATGCAGATATTACCAATAAGGCTCAGCTTAAATCAATACAGATTGATGCTATTGCAAAAGATACATGGACTGAAATGGCGATCGGCAACAGCATAACAATAGATGCAAATGCGGGAAGGGTTGTTGTTCCTGAAGGAATAAAGCTTGATAAGCTTACGATCAGACGTGCTGATTCAAAGTTTAATCTGGAAGTTCGTGGAAAAGTTAATGATATCATTATAGAGGATTCCACAGAGATTTCCATGAATGTCAGCGGTACTGTTTCGAAGATACATATAAAAGATACCGCAAAGATCACAATGGCTGGAAACAGTAAAGATAATGTTTCTATTGATGTAGGTAAAAATGCGGATGGAACAACTATAAATACTTCTGTACCTGTTAAGCTTGCTACTGCAAGTAAGATAGAAGCAAACCTTGACAGAGGAGCACAGGGAAGTTCTGTTAAGATAAAAGATGCAAATGCTAATATTGAGGTTACAAATGATACAGGAGCACTTGTTACTGTAACAGGTACTTCGGGTAAAACAAAGGACATAGTTGCCGGTGACAGTCTTATCGTTGGCGCTGATGGAGAGGCTACCCAGGGCAATCCTGTTATGACTCTTTACAATGATAAGGGTGAAGTGATCGGCAGACCATCAGGAGCAAGTGCTTCTGGCAATACAAGTATTACAGCACAAGGAAATTCTGCGGGAACTACTGCGGCAAATAACAGTAATGATACAAAAAATACTTCTGTAAATAATAACACAAGCAGTAGTGATGCCAATAGCAATAATAGCAACGTTGTAAGTTTTATCGTTAATAATCCGGCAAGTGGGAGTAGCGTAGCGACAACCGGAAGCAGTATAGCATCGGCTGACAGTAAGAGCGATAAAACAGGTGGAAATACAGGTTCTACAGTTAAAGAAGATAGTAAGACAGGCAGTGGAAGCAGTTCTTCAACTAAGGAAGATACCAAGCCAAGTGGTGGCAGTACCGGCTCTACAACAACAGAAGGCGATAAGCCAAGTGGTGGCAGTACCGGCTCTACAACAACAGAAGGTGATAAGCCAAGTGGTGGTAGTACTCATGCCAATACTACTATAGTTACTAGCTTTAAGAAGATAGAAGCTATTTCGGTGGGAACTTACGGTAGCGAACTTAAAACAGTTGAAGAAGTAAAGAAGATGCTTCCTGCTACTGTAGCAGGTATAACAGAATATGGCGAAATAGAATTCAAGGTTAAGTCATGGACGGAAAGTATTACGTATGATAATCTTTTCGGTATCGGTTATAAATATTCTGAGAATGCCAAGCCGGGATTTTACAATTTTGTTGCAGAGCTTGGCGAAGCAGATAAGCCTTATACAAAGATAAATACAGATGCTGTTGCCTCTGTAAAAGTGTATGTTGAAGATGCGAAAAATATCAGCGCAAAAATTGATAGATACCAGACAAATCACCCACTGTGGGGAAGCACTCTGAACGTTGATAAGATGTATACGACTAAAGACAAGATTCTGGTTGAAATGTCCTATATCGGAGGTAAAGACGGCCTTTTCGGTCTTAGTGGATATTTCTATGACAAGTACGGAGATTTTGTTGAATATGTAATAGAAGGTGAAATAGTACACATGGACTTCTCCGAAAACAGATATGTGAAGAGTGGAAATAAGGTTTATTATAGTTTCGATGTTCCAAAGTATTTTTTAAAGAAAGGATTGGAAAAGTATTATCTTTTTATTGTAGCTGATCAAGGTGGTAATTTCTATGAGGATTACGAGATTGTAACCGATAAACTTACACCGGAATCTACATTGTCCATTAATCA
>CADBPM010000045.1 GCA_902796595.1 uncultured Lachnospiraceae bacterium
TAAGACATTTAAAGATCAGAAAGCTGTAAATAAAGTATCTCTGAATATACCGAAGTGCTGTGTGTACGGTCTTCTTGGACCGAACGGCGCAGGAAAGTCGACAACACTTAAGATGATAACGGGAATCATGAAGCCTACAGCCGGTGAAATCATCTATGACGGAAAGCCTTGGAGCAGAGAAGTACTTGAAGAAATTGGAGCATTGATCGAGAATCCTCCAATCTATGAAAATCTCACAGCAAGAGAGAATCTTGAAGTAAGAGCGATTCTTCTTGGAGCTCCCAAGAGCAGGATTGAGGAAGCTTTAAAAACAGTTTCACTTACAAACACAGGAAAAAAGAAGGCTGGTCAGTTTTCACTTGGAATGAAGCAAAGACTTGGTATAGCACTTGCGCTTCTTGCAGATCCCAAGCTCCTTATTTTGGATGAGCCTACAAACGGACTTGACCCTATCGGAATTGAAGAACTTAGAGAACTCATAAGATCTTTCCCTAAGCAGGGGATTACCGTAATCCTGTCAAGCCACATACTTTCAGAGGTTCAGATGTGTGCTGACTACATCGGAATAATCTCAGACGGAGTACTGGGATATGAAGGCGAGCTTCTTCCGGGACAGAATCTTGAAGAGATATTCATGGATGTTGTTAAGAAAAACCGTAAGCTTCAGGATATCGCATAATTACCAACTACCTAACAGAATAGATGAGAGGATTTAAGAAATGACTAACATAATAAAGGCAGAATTTTTAAAATCAAAGAGAACTATGAGCAGTAAACTCATATTTGCATTCCCAATAATCGCACTTGTAATGGCGTTTGTGCTTACAAACGGAATAGAAAACGCATACGCAGAGAGTGCATGGAACTGGTGGTATGCATTTCTTCTTCCCGGAATGATTGCTATCGTAAGCTATCTTTCTGTGATGAGAGAGAAGAAAAACGGATACTATAACATTAAGACGCTTCCCATCGAGAAAAGAAAACTGATGCTTGGGAAAATAGCTTATTTTGGAATCCTTGTACTTGTATCTAATGCAGTTATTTTTGTGGGAGCTACCTTTGGAGGCACCGTTTTAACAACAAGCGTTCCGGCATACGGAGCAGCGTTAGCCGTTATCGTTCTTACTATCGCAGAGCTTTGGCAGATACCGCTGTTCTTATTCCTCAGTGAGAAATTCGGAATGGTAGTTGAACTCATAGTATGCCTGTTCATAACTGTGCTAGGAGTAATCGTGGCACCTTCAGCGAAATGGTTTTTATTTGTATCAGCAATACCTAATAGAATTGTTACTCCGCTTCTTCATGTGCTTCCAAACGGCTTGAGAGCGCAGGCAGGAGATCCGCTTCTTAGCTCATCGGTAGTCCTTCCCGGAATTCTCATAACACTCGCCTGGTTTGTGCTTTTAACTTATCTGTATCTTAACTGGTTTGAAAAAAGAGAGGATAAATAAAATGTTTATTAGATGTCTTTGTGCAGATTTTTATAAGATGAAAAGAAGCTCCGTGGCAACAAGCCATATCATAATCCCGATTGTGGTAAATGCAGTGTTTCTTGCTTATTATGTGATTTCCGGATGGAACGAGACTGATAAGATAACTGCTTTTTATGAGGCTCTTGGAATAGCATTTCCTGTATTGATTGGGATATTCGTTGCAAGTACAATAGAACAGGAACAAAATGCGGGAGCGTTCCAAAATCTTCTTACTTTAAGAAGTAAGACCGTAGCGCTCTTTTCCAAGGTAGTGACATTACTTTTATTTAGTCTCTTCGCCTTGTTATTCACAGCAGTTTTATTCGGATTTGGCTTTAACATGATCCACGGAAATAGCATCGCTTCCATGGGTGTGCTTGTTATGGCAGCCTTTGTAATGTGGCTTTCTGCAATTCCGCTTTATCTGGTATTTGAGATTTTTGCATTAGTTTTTGGAAAAGCTTTTGCAATAGGAGCAGGTCTGATCTCAGGACTTATAGGTGCGCTTTTTCTTACAGATCTTGGAATGTATGTATGGAAGGTCGTTCCATTTTCGTGGACAGCCAAAATGCCAGATACATTCCTTATATACGAGCTTACAGATAGGGGAGCGCTTTCTGAAATCAAGTCTCAGGCACCGATTTACCTGGTAGTTGCCGCTGTATGCTTTGCGGGATATTATGTATTCGCTGTGAACTATGAAGGTAGTAAGGTATCTGAATAAGTGGTTCCAAATATTTTTACAAAAGGATGAAAAAAGAATATGGCAAATATACTTGCAGTTGACGACGAAATAGCTATTCTAAATATGGTTGAGAGTGTTCTTGTTAAGGACTCTCACACTGTTACGAAAATTGATGATCCTATGAAAATTGAGATGGATAAACTGTCGCGCTTTGATTTGATATTACTGGATGTGATGATGCCCGGAATTGACGGCTTTGAGCTCTGTTCAAAGATAAGGAATGTTGTTGATTGTCCGATTCTATTTATCACAGCCAAGACGGATGAGGGAAGTCTTGTAAATGGTCTTGCCCTTGGCGCAGATGATTATATCTGCAAGCCTTTTGGAGTGATGGAGCTTCGTGCGAGGATCGGAGCGCACCTTAGAAGAGAAAAGCGTGAGCATGTGGCAAGACTTGCCCTTGGCAGAATCTGCTTCATGCTTGAAGCACGAAAGATGATGCTTGATGAAAAGGAAATAAACCTTACAAAGGCTGAGTATGATATATGCGAGTTTTTGGCAAAGAACCGCGGTCAGATTTTTTCAAAGGAACAGATACTGGAAAAGGTGCTTGGGTACGATAGTGAGAGTAGCGATAGCACAATCATTACCCACATCAAAAATATAAGAACGAAGCTCTCGAACTTCGAGTATATGCCGATTAAGACAGTTTGGGGGATTGGATATAAATGGGAAGAGTAAAGAGTAAGGATAAAAAGAATAAGAGGGGGACGCTGGGGTTTGGGAGCATGTTCGAAGCCTATACTTTTTTGATGGGCTTTGCACTGGTTATCTGGGCTCTTCTTTCTTATTTTGCATTTGTATTTCTTATTTATTCCGGAGTTATCTATCCGGCTAACTATGCAGAATATAGAATAAATGATGTTTTGGAACAGATTGAAACATCAAGCGAAGTGACAGCGGATTTAATTCCTGACATATGCCGTTATGTGGTTTTTTCAGAGGATGGAACAGTCCTTGCAGGTAATCTTGATGAAAATGATGTGGAAACTGCAAGGAAGGCATTATCATATGAGAATTATAGCGATGGCCAATTCTATAAAGTTGTTCCCCGCACGGATGAATATGTTGTCTTGCAGTACAGGCTTAAGCCTCAGTATAAATCTATGTGGATGAATGAACATCTGCCAAATCCTGAGATTCTTATGACATTGTTTGTATTTATCTGCTGTGTTGGAATAATGCAGATTTTTGCAAAGAGATTCGGATATAGGATCAGAAAGAAGATGGCTCCCATGAGGGAGGCCTTAGAGCAGATTGGTGACAGAAACCTGGATTTTAAGATCTATTATTCAGGTGTCAGGGAGATTGATGAATGCCTGGTTGCACTGGATGATATGCGGTATGCACTTAAGACTTCGCTTGAGAAACAGTGGGAGACCGAGCAGGAAAAGAGCAGGCAGATGTCAGCTCTAGCTCACGATATCAAGACTCCTCTTACGGTAGTTCGTGGCAATTCCGAGCTTTTATTAGAGACAGAGCTTTCGGATGAACAGAAGAACTATGCGGACTATATTTCGGGAAGTGCACTTCAGATTCAGAACTATGTGCAGACACTCATAGAAGTTACGAAGTCTCAGGAGGGTATCGAGCAGGAACCTGTTAATGTGAAGGTTGTTGATGTTCTGGCTGATATCAAGAGGCAGACCATGGGACTTTCAGAAGTTTATCAGCTTCAGATAAACTGGAGGGAAGATTTAGAAAATGGCGAGGCTGTTATTAGTGCCGTGTATGACCACGTTGTAAGGGCTGTCATGAATATTGTGAGGAATGCTTCTGAGCACACACCTAAGGGCGGCGTAATTAATATTACTGTTACTTACAGCGGTGGAAAACTTGTCTTTATCGTTGAGGATTCCGGAAGCGGATTCACGCCTGAAGCTCTTGTTCATGGCACAGAACAGTTTTTCATGGATGATTCCAGTAGAACCGGTAGCTCTCATTATGGTATCGGATTGTTCTTTGCGAAGAAAGTAGCTGAGGGGCATGGCGGAGATATTGTTCTTGCTAATTCTAAGGAAAATGGTGGAGCTAAGGTTGAGATAAGCTTTATTAGTCAATGAGGACAGTACGCTTGACTCATTAGACTGTATGTTTATTGTCCAAACTTCATGAAGCGGATGGTAAAAAGAAATCTATAATAGTAGCCTAATTGACTAAAGGTGATCATTATAAAATAAGTAATTGCGCGCGTTTCCGGCCTTGTGTATAATATTTTTTGTTGTGACAAGCAGGATAAGCTGATGTCACATGGGAGGTAATCATGAGAACACGAGATAACTACTCGGTGCAGTTTTAATGCTGACAGCAGGTTGTACCGAGGTTAATAAGAGTTATTTGCTGTCACATACTGCACCGA
>CADBPM010000046.1 GCA_902796595.1 uncultured Lachnospiraceae bacterium
AACCATCGGTTTTCCGTTAAAGGAATAGAAATTTAGTAGGAGAGGCAAGAATGGCAGAGTATGGCTATGCATGGTACCCCGAAGACGGTTCAGATAGTGAAGACAGTCAGATACAAAAGTTAAAAGCCCTGGGGCTTGATACGCAAACTATATTTGAAGACCGTGAATATGGTACTCATAAGCTAAGACCTGCACTGCAGCAACTTCTTAAAGTGCTGAAACCGGATGACGTTGTCTATATCACTGCAATTGACAGATTGGGCAGCGGTTACAAGATTGTTCGAGACAGGTGGAGAAAGATTGTGACCGACAGGTCCTCTGATATCGTAGTTTTAGATAACCCTGCGCTTGATACTCGAAGGGGCAGGAGCCTCATCAATGGAGCTTTTCTTGCAGTAATGGACTATGTTGTATGGCAGGGCGCTCAAGGTAAAAGTGAATCCATGAAGGAAGTGCTTAGAGCAGTCAAGGAACGTGGTGTTTCCGTCGGCAGACCCAAGATGGAGTTTCCTGAAGAATTTATTAAAGCTTATAAAGGATGGGAAAATGAAACTTTGAGCACCAGGGAAGCTTCAGAGCTTTGCGGAATATCGAGATCTGCTTTTCGCTACAGAGTAAAGATATACGAAGAGCGCACTAAAAATAAGGAAGCTGTCGCAGAGGGAGCTGTCACAAGGGAAAACGAAGCAGATGGAGAAAAATGATGGGAAGCGAACAGATACATCATCAACATCTGCATCGTATACCAAGGCAGTACGACATTATAGTAAAAAACTTCCAAAAGAAACAATCGAGTTTCTGAATGGAATAGCAAAGGATTATGCCAAGGTTAAAAACTACACATACAGTCGCTATTCTGGCATTGGCAGCATGGATAAGCTTACACCTGTCTATACTGTTTTAAATGAAACAAGAGCCTCAGGAATGAGGAAAAATCTTGACCTTCCGGTTGTTTACTTTGAGCTTGCAGTCGCGGATGCTGTAAGGGATATCAAGAGCAGATGGGGCGTGCTAAAAAATAAACTAAACTCTATTATTACTGCGAACGGAAATCTGTCTGATACAGACAAGATGTACCTTCGCACAGTGCTTAAGATAAATACCACCTTTGCAGACATTTTAAACCGCAGACCCTATAAGAGACCGGATAAGGTCGCAGGGGAGGCGCTCAACGAGGATAGACTAAATAACTATCTTCGCAGGGTTACCAGAAAACACCTTACAAAGATGGAATCTGCCCGTAGCGATTACTTCAGGGTAACACCCGCAGGCTATTCATTTAAAAATGGTGAATTTAAGTTAGTCAGCAGAGTGCCGAGGCAGAGAATCGCAGTTCCACTAAAGGATGCGTGCATATTTGACAGGCAGATACTTGTGAAAATATGTACGGACCACGTTGAAATAGATGTTCCGGTTGAAAGAAAACCTAAGAGCCATCCAGATTATGTGAATACCGTTTATGCACATATCGGCTCGAGGAACATGATCACGCTTTCAAACGGGCATGTATACGGCAAAGACCTTGACACACTTGCAAGCATAGAAACGGACAGACTGGTTGAAATAAACAAGGCAAGGAACAAGGTAAGAGATGCACTTGCAAGGGCAAAGGATGATAAAAACGAGCAGAAAGCCCGGCATATTGAGACCAATAATCTTGGTCACAAAAAGTATAAGCGCATGAAAGACCGCGGCAGAGGCATTTCAACCACCTTTATAAATACCGAATTAAATCGGCTTATAAAAGAGGAAAAGCCGGAAAAGATAGTAATTACAAAAAGAGTTATGCATAACGGCAGGATAGAGAATAAGAGCTTTTATAAAACTTCGAATGTGAGACAATCAAGGTCATTTGCTTCTTACATCAGAAAAAGACTTGCCTGTAAATGCAAGGATAACTCGATTGAACTTGTTGAGATCAATTCAAAAGGTACTGGAAGCACTTGCTCTGTATGTGGTGGTGCAGGAAAGTTTATTCCTAATGAGGGCTTTGCATGTTCTGAATGCGGATGCATTACAGATATCGGCCTAAACAGTGCCAGAAATATTGAGAAGAAATATAAGGTTATTTTGTGTAAAGACGAGGACAAGCAAACCTTTTAGGCTTGCTTTACCGAAAGGGCCACGTCAGAGCACATTAACGATAAAGCAAAAAGTCGGCATTATCCGGGGATAACCCATGTAGATGCCAGGACCGGGGCTTTACCCGGAGCGAAGGAAGACCCGCGGTCTTTCAGGGCGAAAGTCCACGCGAATTCTTATGATATTAAAAAAGAGTATTTGTGCAGGAAATGTAGTTACTTTTACTGTACAAAGATGGATATGGAGAGAAGATGCGAATTAAGAAAAAAGAGCTGATAGAAATGGTTGAACAGCTCATTGATGTAAATACTCAATTTGATAAGAGTGGAGAGATGCCACAGGGAGTTGACCCGGCAGAATGCCAGGAACTGGCAGTAAAGCTTGGCAACTTTATAGAAGAGAAATATAAAAACTCCAATATAGAAAACATAATTCGCTCTCTTGAGGAATACTGTGAATTGCTTTACCAGACTACACTTCCTTACAATAAAGATCAGGTAAAGCTTCACAAGATAATTAAAAAGATGAGGATGACTCTGCTTAACGCAGAGCATGGAATAGAGTATGACCTGCCAAAAGATAGGAAACAGGTAGTATTTTTACCATACAAAGCCTCTATGTGGGACTCACTTGAAAGTATTTGGATGGAAGCACATAAAGACCCTGAAATAGACGATTTTGTAATCCCTATCCCTTATTTTGATAGGAATCCAGATGGATCATTTGCAGCGATGCACTATGAAGGGGATTTGTATCCTGATTATGTACCTATAACTGACTGGCAGAAGTACAGTATTCCGGATGAGAAGCCGGATGTGATATTTATCCATAACCCGTATGACGATTGCAATTACGTTACAAGTGTGCATCCTGCATTTTATAGCAGAGAATTGAAGAAGTGGACAGAGTGTTTGGTGTATGTACCATATTTTGTGTTGGATGGAAATTTTGTGAGCCCTGAATTTGCTGTAAACCCGGCGAATATTAATGCGGATTTTATAATCTGTCAGAATGCTGATGAAAAACGAAGCTACATTAAAGAACTTAGTAAGGCAGAGCCGAAAGTGGATTTTAGAAAAAAGATTTTGCCTTTAGGTTCACCGAAATTTGATAAAATAATAAATTTATCAGAGAACATAGTTAAAATACCTGGAATTTGGAAAAAAAGAATATGTGAGCAAAAACCGAAGAAAATCATCTTTTATAACAGTTCAGTGGGGGCGCTGCTTCGACAGGATATTACTTTTTACATACAGAAAATTGCAGATATATTCAATGATTGTTGTAAGGCTAATATTTTAGTTATTTGGCGCCCTCATCCACTGATTGAGGCAACACTTAGATCAATGAGAATTGAGTACTACAATATTTATATGAAGTTTAAAACAGCTTTTATTAATGAAAATATGGGGATACTTGATGAGAATGAGGATATGTATCCGGCGATATTTTTGAGTGATGTTTATATGGGAGACTTTAGTTCGGTGCTTTCCTTATATATTGCAACAGGAAAGCCTATGATTGCAAGTGAAGAAAATACAGATAATTTGTATTACTTTGTGGGTAGTAATTTTAAGTTTTCCGCAAATGACACGGAGGACTTTTTAAAAGAGAACATTCATAAAGAAATGCTAGACTGGGTCCCTGCATACAAGTTATGCGATTTTGGCTCAGGTAAGAGAATATATGAACAGATTATTGCAAATTCAAAATAATATAGCAAATTTTTGAAACCAAAGAACATTTACTCGTTATTGTAGTGTTGTGCGTTGACTGATAGGAGGGCGTATCGTGACTGAATCGGAATTTATTATAAAAACTTTCAAAGAATCATTTGGCGATTCAGTAAATCAGAGAATCGCGATATATGGTTTAGGAAAAAATTCTGAGACAATCATTAAATCATTTCCAGATTACAATATAATTTGCCTACTCGATGGCTACCGTACTGATGGCATATTATATGATACTGCAATCTTTTCTCTTGATCGGGCTATCAAAGAACGAATAGAAGTAATAATTATTGTTGCCAGAGCAAATTCTGCAAAAATTATAGTGAAAAGAATTGAAAATAAGTGCAGGGCTGCTGGAATAAAAGTTTTTGATATTTTTGGGCACAATATGTTGGAAAACGAAGTGAAGTTTAAGGTAAGTGAATCTTATTTTGAATTCAATATAAATGTTGTTAAAAAAAAGATAGATAAATATGATGCAGTATCATTTGATATTTTTGACACATTGCTTACAAGAAGAGTATTGTACCCTTCTGATGTGTTTGAACTTATTGAGGAACATTCTGGTATAGTTGGATTTAAAAAAATGCGCATTGAAGTGGAACGAATCCTTAACAGGTCATGTGTTCCTACAATAGATGAAATTTATTTAGAACTTTTAAAATGTGGTATAATTTCTAGCTCTCGTGTAGATGAAATAAAGAGACTTGAAATAGCCATTGAGCATTCCGTGTTAATACCGCGCGTAGACGTTGTAAAAATTTTTAATTATGCAAAGGAACAGGGAAAAAAGATATCGTTGATATCTGACATGTACATGGGTAGATCAATATTAGAACCAATTTTGAATAGTTGCGGTATAACTGGTTATGATCATATATATGTATCATGTGATTACGGAATGACTAAAACATCTGGATTGTATGAGCAATATAAAAAAGATGTCAAGGCCGATTCATATCTTCATATAGGTGACGACTCTGATGCTGATATTAATTTTGCTAATTTAAATGAAATAGTTTCTATTAAAGTTATGAGTCCCAATGATATGGCGGAAATCTCATCTTATTGCAAAGTGCTGGGATTTCCTCAAAATCTCCATGAACGATTGATGGCAGGAATGGTTTTATCAAAAATATTTAATAGTCCTTTTGCTCTTTATCATTCGGAAGGACGACCTGCAGTCGGAAATGCCCAGAATTTAGGATATTTGTTTATGGGACCTGTTATGACAGGATTTATATATTGGTTAATTAAAGTTACCGAGGGGAAATTTGATCGTATCTTATTTGCATCACGAGATGGATATCTGGTCATGAAAATGTATGAAATTGTTTTAAATAGTATGCCTGAACGAAATTTACCGCAAAAGACATATTTCTATACATCAAGAATGGCATCTATAGCAGCAAGTATTAAAGATGATGAGGACTTGAAATATGCTTCAAGTATAGCATTTGCGGGAGACCTTAAGGATATTCTCCGAAAACGTTTTTTTTTAAATGAAAAAGATATAAAAGAACCTAAAGAGGGAGAAGATGCTAAATATTACTGTGAGCGGAATAAAGAAGCTATTTTTAGACGTTCTGAAAATCTTAGAAAAAACTATCTGAAATATATACAAAGTATTGGTATAAAAGATGATGAACGTCTTGTATTTTTTGATTTTGTGTCATCTGGCAGCTGTCAGATGGGAACACAAATTATCATGAATCGGGATATATCTGGCGTATATTTCATTCATATTCTTGAATCATACAGGAAAAAGGCTCAGTTAAAGGCAAAGTTCTATATTGAAGAAGGGAGACCGTTGGAACTTAAGAGTTATATGGCTCTTAATTATGAGCCGATTGAAGGGATAACTGCGCCACATGATCCTACACTTCTTATGTTTGATGACAATGGTAAACCTGTATTTGGCTCAAACGACAGAACGGATGAAGAAATTGCATATATTGATGAAATCCAAAAAGGAATTTTGGATTTCTGCACGGAGTTCAGTAGTATAGTAGGTGATACAGATGTAGTAATTAGAAATATTTTTGCTGATAATATGTATTCACTAATGAGAAGAAAATATAGTCAAGTTGAGAATTGTCTGTTGTCCTCTATGATGTTCCAAGATGACTTTACTAGCAGGGAATTTAAATTGAGAGATATGTTTGATTGAAAAGTCAGAAAAAAACGGAGAGGTAATATGGTAGACAGGAAGAAGGCATATAATGATTAATATAATAATAGCTATTGTGATTGTAGTAGTAGCTGTACTTTTTTTCATTTTAGGAGCTTATGTAATATGGAAAGTTGCAGATGATGCTTTAAAATCACAGGATAAACAGACCGTTCGTGCCACTGCGTACTATAACGTTCTTAACCAATGGCTTAAAGATATAAATGAAGGCAAAGATATTTCTGATTATTTTGTTAGAAACGGTTGGAAAACAGTAGCTATATATGGATATGCAGAACTTGGTATGAGACTTTATGAATGTCTCAAATGTAGTAAAAAAGTAAGCGTTAGTTACATTATAGATCAGAATGCGCAGAATGTAGCATCAGAACTTAATGTTTATAAGCCCAGTAAAGATCTTCCCAATGTGGATGTTATAGTAATAACACCAGTACATGTTTATTCTATAGTAGATAAAATGCTTAAGAACATGGTTTCTTATAAAATTGTTTCACTTGAGGACGTGATATATGACATCTGAAAGAAATGGAAAGAAAGTTGCTTTAATTATAGATTCACTAAATCTTGGAGGTGCTGAAAAAAGTGTTGCGATTCTTTCCAGGTTTCTGACAGAGAAGGGGTATGATGTTTATATATTTATTGATAATCATTCAGGCGGAACATCATATAAATATAAAGGTAAAATTGTATGGATGAGTAGCATACGGACCGGTAACAAGAAAAGAGACTACAGGTACAGGGCATATTATCTTAAAAAGTTAAAAGATCAGCTGTGCATAAAAGTTTCAATAAGTTTTATGGAAGATTATAATTTTATAAATATCCTTGCTGATACAGGGGATAAGAAAATTGTTAGTGTTCGTACCTATCTTTCTTCTAGAAAGAGTGAATGGCCTGAGACAGATCAATTATATAGAAGTTTAATTCCAAGACTTTATAATAAGGCTGATTATGTTACTACAATGACTGAGGCACAGGGAAAGGATCTTGAAAAGAATTATAAAGTCTTTCCAAAAAAAATAAAGATAATACCCAATATTTCAGATCTTAATATTATTTCATGGAAGGGTATTACGAAAGTAGTTTCACCAAAATTATGTGGAAACTCTGTAGTAACAATAGGAAGGCTGGTAGATGTTAAAGCGCAATGGCATCTTATAAGAGCAATGGTGAAAGTTATTAATAATATTCCTGATGCAAATCTATATATCTTGGGCACAGGACCAAATTATGGTGCTCTTAAATGGTTATCACAGAGACTTGGAATTTCAGCTAATATTCATTTTGAAGGCTTTGTTGAAAATGTAAGTACATATCTCTTACAGGCAAAATTATATGTACATACATCAAAAGCTGAAGGATTTGGTAATGCGGTGCTAGATGCATTTAGCGCTAAAGTCCCTGTTATATGCTGTGATGTGCCATCATCACCAAGGGAATTACTAGCCCCTGGAACAGAGTATAATGGAATGCTTCAAAATGCTGAATATGCAGAATATGGGGTATTGGTACCTGCGCCGGATGAAAATAAGGAAAATAATTCTGTAATATTATCAAAAAGCGAGAATGTTCTTGCTGATGCGATGTTGAAGATACTGTCAGATAAACAATTACACGATATCTATTCTGAAAAGTCTTATCAAAGATCAAAAGATTTTTTGCCTAAAAAGATAATAGGAGATTGGATAAAGTTGATTGAAGGATAAAAGATTATGACAAATAAATACTGTATTTTAACCATTGATACAGAAGGAGATAACATTTGGAAAGTTAGAAATTCAAAATGTTCAATCTCAAAAATCACGACCAAGAATGGTAAATATCTGGAACGATTTCAGATTTTATGTGAAAAGTATGATCTAATTCCAACATATCTTGTTGATTATGAAATGTCATTATCTAAACCTTTTATTGAGATGACTAAATATCATAGGGATAATTTGGAAATAGGTATGCATATGCATGCATGGAATAATCCGCCTTATTACGAACTTTCAAACAGGTATGGAAAAAATAAGTCATATATAGGTGAATATCCGATTGAAATACAAAGAAAGAAAGTTGAGTGTATTACTAAGCAGCTTGAGAATGTCTTTGAATGTTCGATTAAATCGCATCGTAGCGGTAGATGGTATATAGATCCTCAATATATTCAAGTGCTGATAGATTACGGTTATAATATAGACTGTACTGTTACTCCAGGAATTAATTGGACTTATAATAATGGTCAGACTGAAGAAAGCAGGGGAATAGATTTCAGCAAAGCTCCCCAAAAGGCATACTATATGTCTGAAAAAAATGTTTGCATTAAAGAATCAAAATCAAATAACAATACAATGATTGAAGTGCCGGTATCTATTATTAAAAAGAGGGTACGTATTAGTGAAACATTAAAATATGCTGATTTTTGGAAAAGAGGAGTTCGTAACGAGATCTTTTCCTGGCTACGTCCAAATGGGAAAAATCTTGAAGAAATGAAAAAGATTGTTTCTGTAAAAAGTGCAGAAAATGAGTATGTAGAATTTATGATTCATTCATCTGAATTAATGCCTGGCGGAAATTCTACATTTAGAACAAATGATAGTATCGAGGCATTATACAAAGACTTAGAAGAATTATTTTCATATATTAAAATAATGGGATATGAGGGTATAAGTCTTTCAAGCTTTGCTGATAGACTATAGAAACATATTTTTGCTTTAATACAAAATATTATTGGCTATTACACAAAATAATTATAAGATTTTAACATAAGCAATTTCTAATACCATGTAAAGGATGGTAATGGATTGAATCGGAAGATATGACAGCAGAACTTATTTGAAAGATCTATTATTTTGAGGGAATTAATTATGAATGGAGTAACTGTTTTTACGCCGACGTATAATCGTGGATATATACTATCCAACGCATACAAATCTTTGCAGCGACAATCTCTTACGAATTTTGAATGGTTTATTATTGATGATGCATCAGAGGATAATACTGAAGAACTTGTAACAAATTGGTTAAAGGAAGTAAATAGTTTCCACATAAACTATCATAGGTTCAAAAACGGGATGGGTAAGCATAGAGCATTAGATTATGCGTGCAGTTATGCCGAAAATGAAGCTATTTTGATTCTTGACAGCGATGATTATCTTTTAGACGATGCGATAGAATGGGTAATCAATAATTTCTCTAGAATTGTGGGGGGGGAAATATTGTGGCATGAACGGACTGAGAGTGCGCAAGGATATGTCATTATTGGGAGGAGCCGATTATTATGATGGTGAGGATCTTTCGATTATTGATATCCAAAAAAAATATAAAAATCTCGGTGATGTAGCGCCTATAATCAAAAAAAGTGTTTTTGCGAAGTATCCATTTCCGGATATCCCAGGTGAAAGGTATTGTCCTGAGTCAGTACAGATGCTTAATATTGCAAAGGCTGGGTATAAATATAAATGGTGTCGCAAACCTCTTATGGTAAGTGATTATTTAGAAGATGGCTATACAAGGAATGCATATGAAAGCACAAGAAATAATCTTAGATATATGGCTCTATACTATAACGCATATGTCGATGTCGGTCTCATGGACGAAAAGAACCGTGTGTCATTTGTAAGACTCTATTATGAACAAGGAAAGAGCAGAGAATTTTCTGATGTAGAGATATTGGGAATGTTGGGGGCTCATGAAAAAATATATTTTGATATTGCAAAGGATTATTATGAAAAAATATTGTTGCAGATAAAAAAATATATAGTGTCAAACAATGTACGTGATTGTGCAATTTATGGGGCTGGATTCAATGGACATAGAATTTATTATCTTATGAGAAAAGTTGGAGTGGAGGTTAGATATTTTATAGATAAAGGTAAGACAAAGGATATAATAAAAACACTTCAACCATCGGATAATCTTCCTTCAGTAGATTTATTATTTATTTCGCTAGTGAATGGAGCAGAAAACGTAAGATTGAAATTAGAAAGTAAAGATTTTTTTAAAAAGATAATGATGAGTTGCGATATAGATAATTTTATACTATGAAAGTTTTATCTTAAACTTCATTTGATTCTATGTCTTCAATGCGATATACAAAATACTATAGAGTAAGGTAATTTATAATGATTTATTTTTATTATGTACGTGATGATGGTAAAAGAATATTACGTTTAAATTGGCCAAATGAAATAAAAATGGAGGACTTAAAGAAGTATTCACTTCTCGCGGATGAAATTCAATTCTGGTATCCCAAGTATTTGAATCCAGAACTGAAAAAATTTGATAATAAATATATAAGTTTTATTCATCAAAATCAAGTCTGGGGTGTGCCATCACAAACAGGAATAATTGATCTTAATGAGAGTGAAGAGAAAATATTTAGTTCGTTTAGTAAAACGTGTAAGTATGAAGTGAAACGGGCAGCTAATAGAGACCATCTTAAATTTCAGATATTATTGCACCCCAATATAGCAGAAATCAATCAATTTCTTGAGTTTTATGATAAATTTGCTATAACCAAGAAATTACCATTACTTCAACGTAATGTGGTAGAGAGTATGGTAAATGCTGGAATACTGGCTATATCAATAGTTTATTCTTCAGAAGCAGAAATGTTGGTTCATCATAGTTATATTGTTGACATCGAAGAAAAACGAGTGGCTCTTAATACTTCATGTTCGCTAGTTCATTCTATTAAAGATACATCAAAGAAAAATATGATAGGAAGAGCTAATAGGTACCTTCATTATCAGGATATGCTTTTCTTTAAAAAAAATGGATATCAGACTTATGATTTAAATGGGGTCGCTTATTCTGTTGTCCAAGATCAGGAGCATGAAAGTATTTCTGCATTTAAGAAGGAATTTGGCTGTAAAAGGGAAGATAGCTTTGAATCAGTCATTTTGCAAACTTTACCACTTAACCATATCGAAGAAAATAGTAAAAAGAAAAAAATAATTGTTTTTGGTGCTGGAGGATACTTGAAAGAAGCATTACCTTTTCTTTCATTATCTTATGACGTGGTTGCAGTAGCAGATAATGACATTGGAAAATGGGGAAGTACTATAGAACAAGGTATCAAAGTAATTTCTCCAGAAGATATTCTAAAATACAATATTAATGATTTAATAGTTGTCATAATGCGTGAAAGTACTCGCGATATGGTTTTACATGATATTCATAATAAGTTGCCCGAAATGCATCTTGGCTATTTTTGTTATAGTGAAAAAGGACCAAAAATTAAAGAATACCAAAATAAGTAAGACAGTAGTATTTATGAGGAGAATAAAAGATGAAAAAAGTTGTAATTCAATTCACTACTGAATATTATCCTATGGAAAGTGGATTTTCTATGGCAAGTCAAAATTTTGGAAGGGCTATATTAGATCAATCTGTATGCGATCTTGTACTTGTCTTCAGTTTTAAGGGATTTAGTTCTCCTGATAAGCGAATTAAGGTATTACATTTTACGCCACCAAAGAATTTTAAAGAGACATTTCTTGTTTCTGAAAAAGCTGGTGAATT
>CADBPM010000047.1 GCA_902796595.1 uncultured Lachnospiraceae bacterium
TGATGGAACAGAAGCTCGTGAACCAATCATTGCAAGACTGGCATCTGAAAAGGGGATTGAAGTCAGTATCCTTTCTGCCAATACGAAGAGCGTAGGAGGTATTGGTTTTGGCCAGATGATCGTAGCCCTTCCGGAAGATAAGGGTCATCAGCTTGCAGCAGAGGAATATTTCAAAGAGAAGGGAGTATATGGAGAGGAGGTGAAGGTATGGCAGGAATAAACTGGAGTTTTATATGGCAGGGGACTCTGCAGACGCTGGAAATGGTGATCATTTCCACGGTGCTGGCATACCTTATAGGGCTTCCGCTGGGGGTTGTGCTGTCAACGACAAAGAAAGGCGGTCTGCTGGAAAATAGGATTCTGTACAATATTCTGGCTGCCATCGTCAATATCAGCAGATCTATTCCCTTCCTGATTTTTCTTGTGGTTTTGATACCTTTTACAAGACTGGTCGTGGGAACATCGATCGGGACTGAAGCTACAATCGTTCCGTTGACTATAGGAGCTATCCCGATTGTTGCAAGAATGGTGGAGGCTTCGTTGGAAGAGGTAGGCAAAGGGATTATCGAGGCTGCACTTGCCATGGGTGCAAGTAAATGGCAGGTAATAACCGGATTTATCCTTCCGGAGGCGTTTCCATCCCTGATACAGGGATCAGCCATCAATTTTGTGACAATCCTCGGGTATTCCGCAATGGCAGGGTTTATCGGGGGAGGCGGACTGGGATCCATCGCATATCAGCATGGGTTCATACGTTACAAGACGGACATCTTATTCGTGACGGTAGCCATACTCGTGGTTATCGTATGGATAGGTCAGGAGACAGGACTTAAAATTGCGAAAAAAGTAAGACATTGATCAAAAATATAAGAAAGATGAGGAAAAATATTATGAAGAAAGTCTCTGAGATTTTAAAGAAACCTATTGCTACATTGACGGCTGTAGTACTTGGAGTATCGTTGCTTGCGGGATGTGGCGGGAGCGACGTAGACAAAACAGTTAAGATTGGAGCCAGTGTCACGCCTCATGCGGAACTGCTTCGGGAAGCTGCAAAAATCTTGGAAAAGGAAGGAATCACCATTGATATAGTAGAACTTGAGGATGTTGTAACTCCGAATACAGGTGTAGTTGATGGTAGCTTGGATGCTAATTTCTTCCAGCATGTACCTTTCCTTGAAAGTTTTAATAAGGAAAATGGCACGGATCTGGTGTCGATTGGGGCGACACATTATGAGCCTTTCGGAATATATAAAGGAAAGTCATCAGACCTTGCAAATATTAAGGATGGGGCAATCATAGGTGTTCCGAACAATGCGACAAACGAGGCAAGAGCTCTGCTTCTACTGCAGCAGGAAGGAATCATAACACTGAAGGAAGGAGCGGATATAACGGCGACGGTTGAGGATATTGTAGATAATCCCCACAATATAGATATCAAGGAGATTGCTCCCGAACAGTTGGTACGTTCCATTCCTGATCTTGATTTTGTCATCATAAACGGAAACTATGCGCTTGAAGGAGGACTTAAGGTGAAGGATGCGCTTGCAGTGGAAAGCGCAGATGGAGTAGCTGCGCAGACGTATAAAAATGTTGTGGTGACGACAGCGGCCAACAAGGACAATAAAACATTAAAGAGGGTAGTGGAGGTTCTTCAGTCACAGGAGATACAGGATTATATCAATAGTACCTATGACGGCGCAGTAGTTCCGGTACAGTAACATTAGCGGAAGAAATTATAAAACAATAGCGGTATGCGTTCCGGACTCATTTGTCCGTGTGCAGAAATATAAAGGTCAAAAGCCGAACCGGACATCATTTGTTTGGTTCGGCTTTTGGAAAGGAAGAGATGGATTATGAATAACTTTGTATATTACAACCCGGCCAGGGTTGCATTCGGAGAAGGGGCCATAGAGAACCTTGATAGCTTTTTTAAGGAACTTAAGACTACGTCAGTTCTGCTTGTTTACAGCGGTGATTATATAAAAACTTTGGGAATCTATGACAGGATAGAGAAAATTGTAGAAAAAAATGGAATCCATCTTATCGAAAGCGGCGAAGTGGTACCGAATCCAAAGATTGAGCTTGTAAGAGAACTTGTGAACCGCGCAAAGGAGGCGAATGTGAATCTTGTTCTTGCAGTAGGGGGAGGAAGTTCAATCGATACTGCTAAAGCAATAGCACTGGGCATCAAATATGATGGGGATGTATGGGATTATTTTGTGAAGGATATTGTTCCGGATGAAGTAGTAAATGTGGGAGTTATCTCAACACTTCCGTCCAGTGGCTCCGAAACGTCAAATGCAGCTATTCTTTCAAATGGTCTTCTGAAAAAGGGGGTTGAAAATGACCGGATCATACCGAAATTTGCCATTATGGATCCTGCCTATACTCTTACGCTGCCTATCTATCAGACAGCTGTAGGTGTGGCAGATATCCTGGCGCATCTTCTGGAAAGATACTTTACGACTGTTGAGCATGTGGACATAACAGATTATTTGATTGAGGGTGCAGTCAGAAGTATTGTCTTGAACGGGAAAAGGATTATGAAAGACCCTGAAAACCTTGATGTTCGTGCCGAAATCCAGTGGACAGCCACGATTGCGCATAATAATCTTCTTGATACGGGAAGGATTGGAGACTGGGCAGCTCACAGGATAGAGCATGAGCTTAGTGCCCAGTATGGGATAACTCATGGAGAAGGTATGGCGGTGACGCTGGTTGCATGGACAAAATATATAGCACACGTAAAACCGGAAAAGCTTGCCCAGCTTGCCAACCGTATTCTTGGACTTGATTATCATGACTATACCAAGGAGGATATGGCACTTGCCATTTCGGACTGGCTTAAAGATTTCTACGGAAAGAATCTGAAACTTGCCACTACACTTGCAGAGCTTAATATCGGGAGAGAACATTTTGAAGAGATGGCAAAGCGGGCGACAGATGATGACACATCACCGGTCGGACATTATGTTCCGGTTGATGTAGAGAGATTTGTTGAAATACTTGAGTTGGCAGAACCATTTGAATTAAAGTGAACAAGTTTTGATATATGCCGTGCTAGGGAATGAACCTATAATCTTTTGAAATACATACTTTTTTAACAATGGAGTGACAGTAATATTCGTGTACCTCTATAAGGAGGATGCTTTCCATCCTTGGTGGAACTGCAGTGTATATGATGCTGGTACAGTTGATATTCATATAGTTATCGTAAACGAAATTACTTATTTCGTTTACGATAAGTAGATATATTTATCATGAAACTTGGAATTACTGTTTACTCTTTTTGTGCCTTGATAAGGTGCTCGAATTCTTTTGCGGCTACAGGCTTGGAGAAATAATATCCCTGAATTATCCTGCAGCCTAAATTTTTGAGGTCTTCCATCTGTTTTTCTGTTTCAACACCCTCTGCTACTACAGGTACATTTAACATATTTGCAATATCAAGGATTATTTTAATAAGCTGAATATTTTTATCACTGTCATACATTGAGCTCACAAATTTCATATCAAGCTTAAGTACATCTATTGGAATTTCAAGGAGCATGTTGAGCGCAGAATACCCTGTGCCAAAGTCATCAAGTTCTATTACAAATCCACATTCTTTAAGTTTTGTGACAGCTTCAATGAGTTGGTTTGCGTCTTCCGCGTAGGCGGTCTCTGTAACTTCAATATGAAGGTCTTTTGGTTTAAGGTCATATTCTTTTACAAGATCAAAGAAGTGCTCGTCAATTTTAGGGTCATAGAGGTCTATTCTGGATGCATTAACAGAAATAGGTATGGTAATCCCGTACTCATCCTTCCATTTCTTGATCTGGGATGCTGCCTGCCTCCATATTTCACGGTCTACGAACTGAATCAAGCCGTTCTTTTCATAGAGGTCTACATACACACTTGGTGGAACCAGACCAAGATCTGGATGGTTAAGTCTTACGAGGGCTTCTGCGCCTGCTATGTAAGGGATGTCCTTGTCGACGCCCATTTTAGGTTGAAAATAGGCTATAAATTGTTTTTGCTCCAGCCCTTTATGTATATCGTGTATAAGTCTTTCGTCAAGGAGAAGCTCTTTCTGAAGCTTATCGTCAAAATAGCCTAAAGCTTTCTGAAAGTTTCCTCGCAGAGAGTCACAGGCAACTTTTGCCCTTCCGAAGGCTGTAACAAGGTCTATGCTTTTAAGGTGGGTATTATATATACCTGTTCTTATGTGGAGATTGTGGTCTGGAAATCTGTTTACAACTTTTTCCTTTAACAGTGCCTCGAGTTCTGCATAATCAGGAATGGAGTCTAAAAAAAGGAGAAAATCATCTGCACTTTTTCTGCTCGCTATTCCATTATGTATGCTCACAAAGACTTTAAGGGTATCTGCCAAAGTTTTCAGAACTTCGTCCCCAAAATCTCTTCCGTAAATCTCATTGATAAGGTGAAAATGGTCAATATTGATCCAGACTGCGTCGCGGGCTTCATTTTCTTTGTATTTTATGAGAAAGTCTGCATATTCTAAGAAAAAGCCCTGATTATAGAGACCAGTCAGCTGATCACGTTCCACGTCGGAAATTATTCTTCTGTCCTCTGCAAGTTCTACCAGACGATTGACTCTGGCTTTTATGACTTCCGGTGAGTCGTATGGTTTGGGGATAAAGTCGGAAGCCCCCAGATTAAGGCTTTTTATTTCAGACTGTTTTTCAGAAGTCAGGACAATAATGGGTATATGGTTTAAAATAGGGTCTGCCCGCATTTCCTTGATTACTTCAAATCCGTTCACACGCGGCATAAGGATATCGAGGAGCACTATTGATATATCGTTTTTTTTATCATTTAAGATATCAAGAGCTTCTCTTCCGTCTGCAGCGTAGGTGATCTCGTAGTCATTTTCGAGGATATTTCCCAAGATCATGCGGTTTATTTCTTCATCATCTACAACTAAAGCGTTTCGCCTGATTTTCTGCTTAAGTCTTAGTTTTGATTCCATACGCTTCTCCCCCACTCTGCGGTAATTTTTGGGCGGGTCATAAATTTTCAAATCATTGCGCAAGCGCATGATTTGAACCTTTGCCCCCTTGTATCATATTATTGTAAACGATACACGTCGCCGAGAATTATTGCTGGATAGAGCAAGCTCTATCCGCAATTATTTTCTTCGCTTACTATAATTTCTTTTAATCATATATTTTATTGTAGCACTCTTGGATTTGAGGTACAATATAACATTTCAACCTGTTATAAAGAGAATTGAAATCTAACCTGTAGTAGTGTAATATTGAGGTGATTGTGAAACTATCCGGAGAAATGATCTGAGTGATGATAGAGAGGAGAAGGTTGATGACAGAGATGGCAAAGTATATGAAAAAGTCGGTGGTGGACTCAGAAATACAAGGCAAACTTTTGCTTAAAACAGGCAGGGGGACAATACATATTGATGCGGTATCAGATAATATCTGCCATGTGATATTTACCATGAAAAATAATATAAAACCGTCTGCAGTAGGATATAAAAGCTATGAGCCTTCCTTTTTACATGTGTCACAGCAAGGAGTGGATGCATGTACAAAATGTATAAAGGCGATCATTGATCCGACAAGCGGGGAAATTAAATGGTATAGGAAAGGCGAGAATAGGGCATCCGAGGAAACATCATATATAACAAAAATGTCGTTTAGTCTTGAAGAATATGCTCTTAAAGTGTGGACGGCTGATCCTGCGGATGACGAAGTTAAGTCTATTAAGACCGTTGACGGAGAAAGAAACCTTAATATTAATCTTCATTCAGCAGTAGGGGAAAAGGCATATAGAGGAAAGATCTTCTTTTCATTTGATAATGATGAGCAGATCCATGGACTTGGACAGGGAGAAGATGGTATTTTTGATTATCGGAATAAAACGCAGTATCTTTATCAGCATAACATGAGGACACCGATGCCTGTACTCATTTCAACGAAAGGCTATGGTATTGTTGTTGACTGCGGCAGCCTTATGACCTTTAAAGAATATATGGGCAAGGCCTTTCTTAAGCTTGATGCAGTAGATCAGATAGATTTCTATTTTATCTGCGGCAAAAATATAGATGAGATAGTAAGTGGGGTACGCAGTATAACAGGAAAGGCATCGATGTTACCTAAATGGGCTTTCGGTTATATTCAGTCAAAGGAAAGATACGAAAGCCAAAGGGAGCTGCTTGATGTTGCCTATGAATATAGAAAAAGGAATATAGGGCTTGATTGTGTTGTGCAGGATTGGCAATATTGGCCTGCCGGCGGCTGGGGCTACAAAAAAGTTGACAAAGAGCGCTATCCTGATATTGTTGAAATGAAAAATGAGCTGCACAGACTAAATGTCCATTCAATGGTTTCAATTTGGCCTAATGTAGGGGTTGGAAACAGTGATCATGATGAGATGGACAAGAACGGTTTCTTGCTCGCAGACAAAAATACGGTGAATGTTTTTGATGAAAATGCAAGGAGATTATATTGGAAACAGGCTGAGAAAGAGCTGTTTAAGGGATTTGATTCATGGTGGTGTGATTCTACAGAGCCTTTTACAGGAAGCGACTGGAATGGGGAGATTAAAAGAAAGCCTAAGGAGAGATTTGACCTCGTAGGCGGAGATTGTAAAAAATATCTTGGTGCAAAACGGGCAAATCTTTATGCTTTATACCAGGCAAAAGGTATATATGAAAACCAGAGAAAAGCAGATTCTGCAAAAAGAATGTTTAATCTTACGAGGTCGGGTTACAGCGGCTCGCAAAAGTATGGAGCTGTACTCTGGTCTGGAGATATATGTGCTACATGGGAAACTCTAAAAAATCAGATTGTCGAAGGTTTAAATATGGCAATGTCCGGCTATCCTTACTGGACACTCGATATAGGAGCCTTTTTTGTGGTAAATAAGAATTATAGGCATCGTGGCTGTGGAAGCAATATGGATCCAGGTATGAAATGGTTCTGGCAGGGAGATTATGAGGATGGCATAGATGATCCTGCGTATTGTGAACTTTATGTAAGATGGTTTCAATTGGGTGAATTTCTGCCTATATTCAGATCTCACGGAACAGATACACCGCGCGAAATATGGAGGTTCGGCAAGCCCGGCAATATGTTTTATGATGCCTTGATAGAAGCTGATGCAGAAAGATACAGACTGATGCCTTATATCTATTCACTTGCAGGTCAGGTTCACTTGTTTGATGGCACTATTATGAGAAGCCTGTTGTTTGATTTTCCAGAAGATGCGACAGCGACAAAAATTTCAGACGAATATATGTTTGGAAGTTCAATGCTTATTTGTCCTGTGACCGAGGCTTATTATTACGAAAAAGGGGGAAAAAAGCTGGAAAAACATAAAAAAAGGTGCTGTTATCTGCCTGAAGGAACAGAATGGTACGATTTCAGAACCGGAGATAAATATGCCGGAGGAATATACATAAACGCTTATGCACCTATCAGTCATATACCTGTATTTGTACGGGAAGGATCGATCATACCTATGGAGCAATCACTGATGTATGCCGAGGAAGTTGTAGAAACCCCTTTTGAGATTCGTATATATCCCGGCAGAGACGGAGAGTTTCTTTATTATGAGGATGCAGGAGAGGGGTATGAATATGAAAATGGTGACTATAATGTTATTCCTATGAGATGGAATAATGAAGATGGGATATTTTATATAGGAAAGGCTGAACACAAGTATGAAAATACAATAGCAGGACGAAAGATAAATCTGATTATACCGGGACAGCCATTGAAACAATTTGTATATGAGGGCAATGAAGTGGAGATAGTCTGCAGGACATAAAAGGTGATATTGAAATGGCATTTGAAAAAGATGATGTTGCTACGAGAAACATGATCGAGGATTTTGTTGCCGATGATGCCGAACACTACAGAATGGTAATGAAGCATCTTGGCATCATCGAACGGATGGGGTATGACAACTATCTTTTAGAGATGTTGAACATTGGATGCAATAAGACACAGTCGGTATGATTATTGAAAATGACTGACGAGGAGGAAAGAATTGTGAGAAACTTCAAACTATCAACGGATTCTACGGCGGATATGCCTCTTGAGTACTTTAACAGACGTTCAATAGAAGTACTTTATTTCCATTTCCAGCTGGGTAACGACAACTTTCTTGATGACTGCGGCAAGAGCGTGCCTCCGAAAGAGCTTTATAGGCGAATGGTCGCCGGCGAGCAGACGAAGACCAGCCAGGTCGGTGTGGCCGAATACCTTGAATTTTTCGAAAGGGAGCTGAAAGCTGGGCATAACGTGTTACACGTCGGATTTTCCGGCGGCATGTCCGGCTCCTACAATGCAGCATGCTTAGCCGCACGGGAATTGTCGGAAAAATATCCTGAAGGCAAAATTCGAATCGTGGATTCTTTGGCAGCATCCAGTGGACAAGGCCTGTTTGTGGATAAAATCGCCGATATGCGTGACGCTGGAGAAGACATTGACACTGTATTACGCTGGGCAAATGAAAACAGGAACAGACTGCATCACTGGTTCTTTTCGACTGATCTCACCTTCTATATCCGCGGCGGAAGAGTGAGCAGGACTGCAGGATTTGTGGGAGGTCTGCTTGGCATCTGTCCGCTGTTGAACGTCAATGACGAAGGAAAGCTGATTCCACGTGAGAAGATCCGCGGCAAAAGGAGGGTGCAGCAAAGGATCGTTGAAATGATGAAGGCGCATGTGCAGGATGGCGTTGACTACAGCGGCAAATGCTTTATTTCTCATTCCGACTGCATGGAAGATGCCCGGATTGTCGCAGATTTGGTCGAAGAAGCGTTTCCGAGGCTCAACGGTAAGGTGGAAATATATCCGATCGGCGCAACGATTGGCAGTCACACCGGACCTGGCACTGTAGCACTGTTTTTCTGGGGTGATGAGCGCATGAAATAAAATTGCTGCATGGTATCGATTAAGGATGAACTGACAATAAGACTTGCTTTTTTAGATGGCGGTTGATGATGGAATGATCAGGAAGAACTATTTGAGTTTCAGCTGGCAGAAAGACGATTTCAAGAGATCAAGACCAGCGCAGACACCAAAGTTCTTCCTATGACAGCAGATGTGGAAGAGTGCTTCAGAAAAATTATTTCCAATCGTCTTGCACCAAAAAGAGAGCCAGAGGAAATGAGACAATCTCAAAAACATACTAAAACCTAGTGAAATCAGGGACTACAAGGAGATTTAAAGAATGATAAAAATACTATTCATCTGCTACGGCAATATACACAATACATCGCAAACCCCTTGAAAATGCTGGATTTTTGAAGAAATCAAGGTCGATTTTATACCCAATTTATACCAGACAACGGCGTTGGGGAAATGTTAACCAGAACCGCCTCACAAAGAAAATGATCACGCAAGGCTTTAGCTGCCATTCTTATGACAAAGTGGCGGCTTTTCTATGGATAATCGATGAAGAATCTAAAATTTCCAAAGACTATGAAAAAATCAGATTCTTAATTTACATTTTCGCAGAAATAAGGGTATAATATAATCGAAAATAATCAAAGATTTTGAAAAAGAGGGCTATAATGGAATACAGCAGAGATATGTACGTAAATAGGCTAATAGACAGAAAGCATAATGGCTTGATCAAGATTATTACCGGCGCGAGACGTGCAGGTAAATCATATCTTATGAATGAACTGTTTTATAAGCATTTACTGGCAAGTGGAGTTCAAAGCAAGAATATCATTAGGTTTGCTTTTGATTCTGATGAAGACATAGATTTTTTGGATTCGTATTATCCGGAGGAACCGACAAGAGTAAAGCACAAGAAAAATGTGTATTATGTGAATGCCAAAAAATTCAGGGCTTACATTAAAGACAGAACAAATGATGAAGAGACATTTTATCTTCTGTTGGATGAAGTGCAACTTCTTGATAATTTTACAGGAACATTAAACGGCTTTTTGCGACATATGAACTTTGATGTTTATGTAACAGGCTCTAATTCAAAATTTCTTTCTTCTGATATTGTAACGGAGTTTAAAGGAAGAGGAACCGAGATTCACGTTCTTCCTTTGTCCTTTTCTGAATATATGCAGGGCCTTGATAAAAGACCAGCCGAAGTCTGGAAGGAATATATAATTACAGGTGGAATTCCATTGGTTGCTCAGATGAAAACCAATGAAGAAAAAGTGACTTATCTTAAAAACCTTTGTGAAGAGACTTATCTTAAGGATATTATCGATCACAACGGAATAATAAAGAAATCCGAGCTGGGTGATACGTTTAATGTTCTGGCTTCAATGATCGGTAGCCCGATAAATACCCATAAACTTACAAATACATTTAAGAGTGTTGTAAACAAGGATATTAGTGATGATACGATGGGTGTGTTTATTAATTTTTTCATAGATGCATATGTAATCGCTAAAGCCAGCAAATACAATATTAAAGGTAGGAAATATATAGGGTCGCCATTTAAATTGTACTTCGAGGATATCGGTGTCAGAAATGCACGGCTTAATTTCAGGCAGATTGAAGAGACCCATATCATGGAGAATATCATATATAATGAGCTTAGATACAGGGGATTCAATGTTGATGTCGGTGAAGTAAATATTAATGAAAAAACGGATCGTAAGGACGTAAATGGGAAAAATATATATGCGCAGAAAACACTTGAAGTAGATTTTGTAGCATCAAAAGGAGAACAAAAATACTATATTCAATCGGCATTATTAATGGAGGATTCTAAAAAGCAAGTACAGGAAAAGAAAAGCTTTTACTATATAGATGATTCGTTTAAGAAAATCGTAGTAGCAAAGACCGGATTGAAGCCGACCATTGATGAGGATGGAATTATTACAATGGATCTGTATGATTTCCTTTTGGATATCGATAGCTTGCATTGATTTATTGAAACAAATCGACTATGGAAAAGCAGGCCTAAAAGCCCGCAACCCAGGTAAATACAGTATTTGAAAGGATTTTTACAAGAATGATTAAAGTGCTTTTTATCTGTCATGGAGATATATTGGACAGATAAAGAAATCTTTGTAAATAAAGGGCTTTCGCAGTATTTTGACTTAATTTTATACCTTGTTTATACCTTTTGAAATGAGTCGTGTACCGTAATAGCATTGTGCTTAGGATGACCATCTCGGTCGGTACATGAA
>CADBPM010000048.1 GCA_902796595.1 uncultured Lachnospiraceae bacterium
GCTTAATTTCTTAAGCATCGTTCTTATTTTTATCTCAAAGCTTTTCAAGATTGTCTCACTGTTCAGTTGTCAAAGTTCTTTGTTTTGCTGTTCTTGAAGCAGCTTGTTTAGTATATCACACAACCTTGAACTTGTCAAGAACTTTTTTTGATTTTTTGAAGTTCCTAATCAGAAGTAAGATCGAACGGAGAAACAGGGATTTGAACCCTGGCGCCGCTGTTAACGACCTACTCCCTTTCCAGGGGAGCCCCTTCAGCCTCTTGGGTATTTCTCCAAGTCTGAATAAAATCAACTATCATATTGTGATTACTAAAGCGGAGAAGGAGGGATTCGAACCCTCGGAACCCTTGCGAGTTCGCTGGTTTTCAAGACCAGTTCATTAAACCGCTCTGACACCTCTCCGTACTTATTTATTTGTTTTCTGCCGTTCCTCGCGACAGCTTTTATAGTTTACCACATGGTGTACTATATGTCAAGCACTTTTTTCAAGTTTTTCAAATTTTATTTCAACCTGCATAAAAATAGCCAGTTTAAGTCATTTTAGACTATAAACTGGCTATTCATTTCAACCTTATGACAGTTTTTAACCTTTCTTTTTACTCTCCAGTCTTAAATCTGTTAATCTCCTCATTGAGTCCGTCTGCTATGTTTGACAGACTTGATGCAAGATCATTGATACCCTTTACCGTATTATTGACATTTTCCATAGAATATGAGGTCTGCTGGCTTGATGCGGCATTTTCTTCGGAAATAGCCGAAAGCCCTGACATAGTATCGTTCACTCTCTCACATTCAGTCCTGATACTCTCGCACGCACTTCTTATTCCTGTGAAGTTGTCTTTCACTTCTCCTATTATATCTATTACCTGAAGCACCGAGTCGCCAGTCGTATCACTGATTTCCTTCTGATGCGCCACTACATCGCTGAGTGATTCTACTGTCTCTACTGCCATCTGGATCTTTGAATAGAGCTGATTCATTATATCGCCAATCGATTTCGCCGATTCTGCCGACTGGTTTAACAGTTCACCTATCTCTCCTGCAACAACTGCAAATCCTTTTCCGGCTTCTCCTGCTCTTGCCGCCTCTATAGATGCGTTAAGCGACAGAAGTCTTGTCTGTGCGGCTATATTGTTGATAGCCTCTGTAGCAGTGCGCACCTGTCCAACAAAATCGTTGATACTTGACATGGACTCCGAAACTTCGGAAAGAGACTTTCTGGTTTCATTCATTGCGCCGGAAAGTTCCCTGAAGCTCTTCTGCATTTCGGAAGAAGACCTGCCCATCTCCGAGGTCTTGTCATCAGCAGAATTTATACTGTCGCTAAGTGAGTCCACACTGCTAAGGATATCTCCTATAGCTGTAACGCCATCCTGAATCGACTCTGCCTGTGACACTGCACCATCTGCGATATCGGATACTGCGCTTGCGATCTTATTGGAAGATTCTTCTGTATTGCTTGCCGACTCATTAAGCTCTGCAGCTGAACTGTTTACATCCTGTGCCTTTTTCTGGAGCTCTCCTATCACCTTATGCATAGTGCCTGCAAGCGTATAGATTGCTAACGACATTGCTCCGACTTCATCCCCGCGGTTTGTGTACTGCTTAAGTTCTTTTATTTTCCTAAGATCAAGTGTGTTTGAAATATCTGTAGCTATATCGCTGACTTTTGTAAGATCATTTACGATATATTTAACTATAAATGTAGTTATGAGGCTTATTCCGATAATGCTGAGTATTGATATGATAATAATAAGATTAGTAAGCATATTGGAGGATTTTAATATTTCTTTTCCTGTATCACTCACTGTTACCATAAGGTTGTATTCCGGCATAAGCTCGTAAGCTGTGAAATATTTTACTGATTGATCATTCGTAATCCTTAGTCCTGTATTATTGGCAAGAGCCTCATCTATTATAGGCTGAACCTTCTCATCTGTTTCTTTTCCTATAAGATCTGCTTCCGAATATACATAGGTTTTTGACTGTGTGTCAACAATTTCAATCTTTGCTGCCGACCAGTCATCAAATTTCAACGAAGAAAATACATCCATGAGTCCTGCGGCATTTATAGCCCCTGTTGTATAGGCTACCATGCTACCTGCGTCATCAGTTATCGGATAATAGAAAACGATAACCTGACTTCCCGTGGTCGGGGATACTTTTATCGACCTGAAATAAATCTTTCCGCTCTTACCCATTTCTTCTATTGCCTGTTTAACAATAGCCTAGGAAGCTTCATCCTGGGCACCCGGAGTACCTATGGATGCTTTAACACTTGCTGTTTTTACAACATAATCATCTATAGATGCTGCAAAAAGATTTTCAAAATACGGATATTTTGCCGAATAATTTTCTGTAAATTTCTGTGCCTTTTCATACTTTTTCGTATTTTCTGTGTCCTTCATAAAGTCTACAATTTCAGGTGCTGCGGAGTATCCTGCTATAGACTGCTCCACGCCCTGCATATAGGTCTTTATAAGGGCTGTTCTCGACTCAACAGACTCAACCATTCTGTGTTTGGACAACTCAGTTATTGCAGAATTTGTTTTCCGGTAAACAGCCGTAACAAGAATTATCAAAAAGACCATTACCACAAGGCTGATTGAAATACTTAATTTCTTTGACAAGTTCAGCTTAGCTTTCATAATTCTGTCCTCGCTTTCTGAATTTAATTTAAGATAAAAATATGATCTTTTCAATATTATTTCAACTAAAATAAACAACAAAAACACCATCATCAGATGGTGTTTCTGTTAATATCTTCTTTTGTTGTAATCTTGATATTCTGGTAATTTCCTTCAACCACATGACACTTTATCCCGCCAAATCTCTTGGCTACTTCTGCGTCGTCTGTTATCGCGTTAAAATCACCTTGTTCATACATTTTATTATAGGCATCTCTGATCTTTGCAAGAGAAAAAACCTGCGGAGTCTGTGCAACCCACAAAAGTTCTCTGTCAGGGCTTTCTGTTATAACTCCATCCCGAACTTCCTTTATAGTATCTTTTACTTTGACACAAGGAATGGCATTTCCATATTTACCAAATGTGCCAAATAATTTTATAAGAAGGTCCTGTGTGATGTAGGGTCTTGCAGAATCATGAATAAACACGCAGGTATCATCTTCGTAGCCATTTTCGCAAAGATAATCAAGTGCATTTTTAATTGTGGCATATCTTGTATCTCCACTCTCCGAAAAGCCAAGAAACTTCCTGCAGTTCCTTCTGGTTAAAATATTCTGACTGATATAATCAACATCCGAAGATGGGGCTGCTATTATAAAGCCATCTATAACAAGGCTGTCTTCAAAGGCATCTATACTGTAGTTTATAACAGGCTTATCCTTAAGGAGCATAAACTGTTTGGGAATATCCGACTGCATTCTGGTGCCCCTGCCGCCCGCAAGTATGATTGCGATCTTTCTCATTTATCTTTCTCCAAGTTTAAGATTTGGAACAGCATTCAGGTGAAGGTCGCTTATAAGTCCCCTCTTGTAATCATAATACGCTGCTGCCCCTATCATTGCAGCATTATCAGTACAAAGTATAGGATCCGGATAATAAAGCTTATAGCCTCTCTTTTTACATGCATCAGACATAGCTTCTCTTAAGGCTTTGTTGCTCGCTACACCTCCTGCCATAGCAAGCTTTGTATATCCTAATTTCTTTGCACCTGCTATAGTGTGGCTTACAAGAACATCCACTACTGCCTCCTGAAAAGATGCCGCCACATCAGCCTGAACGTATTTTTCTCCCTTCATTTCACACGAATTAAGGTAATTAAGAACTGAAGATTTCACTCCGCTGAAACTAAAATCAAACGGGTTGTCTGACAACTTTGCACGCGGGAAATCAATAGCATTTTTATCTCCCTGTTCAGATACCCTCTGTATCTTCGGACCGCCCGGATAGCCAAGTCCTATCGCTCTTGCGACCTTGTCAAATGCTTCTCCTGCAGCATCATCCCTTGTTGAACCAAGAACTTCATATTCTCCGTAATCTTTTACTATAACAAGGTTTGTGTGACCTCCCGATACGACCAGACAAAGAAAAGGCGGTTCAAGGTCTGGTGCCTGTATATAATTTGCAGATATATGACCTTCTATGTGATGAACACCTATAAGAGGCTTACCGGCAGCATACGCCATAGCTTTTGCCGCTGAAACCCCCACAAGAAGTGCACCTACAAGCCCCGGACCATAGGTGACTCCTATGGCATCTATTTCCTGCAGACTTACTTTTGCCTCTTCAAGAGCTGCATCAGCAACCTGTATCACTTTTTCAATATGCGCCCTTGAAGCTATTTCGGGAACAACCCCTCCATAAAGGGTATGTATTGCTATCTGTGATGAAATAATATTAGAATGTACCTTCCTGCCGTCCTCGACAACTGCTGCCGCGGTCTCGTCACAGGAAGATTCTATTGCAAGTATCTTCATTATAGTTCCAGTCCTTATTTAAAACTTATTTGTTATCTCCCAAGATAAGATCTTCCAATTTCCGTCAGAGTCCTCTCTCAGGTGAAAGACTTCATACGTTTTCGTATAATTTTTACCTGATTTTAAAAAGAAGGATGCCTTGAGGTTGATTATATTATTGTCCCCTTTCTTCTCTTTTTTTGCATCCGCAGCATTCTGAACATTCCAATTTACCATAGTGATCTTGTTCTTTTTATACTGTTCGATCTCATTTTTCAGATTGTTAGTATACTGCGGAAGAGGATTCACTTTAATAACTTCTTCATCAAAAAGCTGGTGATTTTTCTCTGCAAGAAGTTCGACCTGTTCATCAGAGAGTTTTTCATTATAATAGCATTTAAGGAATCTGCTGTAATATCTCAGTACTTCATGTGCTGTCGGAGGATAATCATTTTCAAAATCCACCTTGATAAGCTCTTCAACGTCGCTGTCATCTGAACCCTTCACGTTGCCTTCGCTGTCAAGTCTTTTCTGGACAAATATGAAAGCAATGATAATGGCAGCAACTAAAATGATCATGGTTACAACAGTGATGATAGTAGTACGTGTTTTGTTCTTCATAAAACACCTCCATTAAGATATTACTCATCCTCATCGAACATAAGATCTATACTTTTACCATCTTTCCCAAGGCTCACTCTTTTGTATATCTTTTTTGCCTCATCAATATATTGGGGTGGATATGCCATTGACGGGCTAAAGTGGGTAAGCCACATTCTGCGTGGTTTTGCTGCTGCTCCGATTTCCGCAGCTTCTGTAAATGTCATGTGCTTTTTATCGCGTGCCTTTGAAAGGGAAGAATTATCTCCATACATACCTTCACAAATAAAAAGATCAGCCCCTCTTGCCGCTTCTGTAATGGAAGCAACCGGCCTTGTATCGGTTACGTATGTAACTTTAAGTCCTCTTCTCTTTTCCCCCATGACAAGCTCCGGCGTAAATGTACGTTCAGAAGTAACTATAGTCTCTCCCTTCTGGAGCCTGTTCCAATACATAAGCGGCACATCATTTTCACGCGCTTTTTCAGGATAAAATCTGCCTGCTCTTTCAACCGTCAAGGTATATCCATAGCATAACACGTTATGCTTCACCTTGAAAGCTTTTATATTCATTCCCTCAAAAGAGTATGAAAAGTCATCGCCGTTTATTTCAACAAAATTCAGCTTGAAAGGCAGGTCCGGTGCGATAACAAGAAGGCTTCTTACCACATTTTCAACTCCCTTTGGACCAATTATGGTTACAGGGTCTTTTCTTTCCGAATTGCCTATTGAAAGCAAAAGTCCCGGAAGTCCCGAAACATGGTCCCCATGAAAGTGTGTGATACATATAAGCCCTATAGGGTTTACGCTCCATCCTTTTTTTCTGATCGCCACCTGAGTTCCTTCACCGCAATCTATAAGAACACTGCTGCCATTATATCTGGCGAGCATAGAAGTCAAAAAACGTCCCGGAAGAGGCATCATACCTCCTGTACCAAGGAGACAAACATCAAGCATCCATTATTCCCCTTCCTTATTTTCTGTCAGATCTACGGACATAAGAACGGCATCCTCCACTGGTTCTATATAATATTTCGGACGTACGCCGTCTTTTTTAAAGCCTGCTGACTCATAAAGTGATCTTGCAGGCTTATTTCCCTCTCTGACTTCAAGAAGCACTCTTGTGGCTCCCGCTTCTCTGACATGGTCTAAAAAGTCATTTAGCAGTATTTTACCATAACCTTTGCCTCTTAAATCACTTTTGATCGCTATATTTTCTATTTCACAGTCCGGTAAAAGTTTTGTTGAAATGATATAGCCGATAAGATCTTCTTTAAGCATCATAACAAGGTTGAAATGCGTAGCGTCCGATATAGCCTCGCTAAACAGATGTTCACTCCACGGATCTGAAAAGCTTTCCTTTTCTATGGCTGCTATTGCAGAGATATCGGACTGCCTTGCTATCCTTATATCTATATCAGGCTTACGTTCCGCCATGTTCCATTTTTTCCTTTCTCTCTCTTTCCGCCTGAGAAAGCCTTAGATATACTGGCGCATGGTCGAAAGCTGTTTCCGTCTTTCCCTCAGAGTATAATTTTCCTCCAAGCACTGCAACTGAAGCTGCGTGCTGCTTATTGAGGTTTGCAGGAGCAAATATATGCGTAAGCTCGAGCTTTTCATTGATCGTATCTTTATATTTTGATACACCATCACCAAGAAAGATCACTCTCTTTCCCTGATACTCTTTATTCAGTTTATCTGTAAGTTCTTCTATATCAAGCGGATGCTGATCATAAAGAGTAAGAAGGCGATCATTTTCAAATGTATAAATGCCTGTATAAACCTGATTTCTTCTCGCATCCATAATAGGACAGATTATATCTATACTGCCAAAGAAATTGTAGGCAAGGCCTGCGGTCGTAGGAACTGAAACTATAGGCTTATTCAGAGCATAGGCAAGACCTTTTGCGGTTGCCGAGCCAATCCTTAAACCGGTAAACGAACCTGGTCCTGCTGCAATTGCTATTGCGTCTATATCTTTTAAATCTGTATTGCTTGTCTTTACGATTTCATCCAACATCGGAACAAGTGTTTCCGAATGTGTCTTTTTATATTCCATTGTAATCTCTGCCACAAGAACGTCATCGGTAACTATCGCTGCCGATGCCACTATTCCTGAGCTGTCGAGTCCTATGATAGTCATTTTTACGCTTTATCGCAGGCATGGTGCCAGTCGATACCGTACCTGCCGCAGCATCGACTAAAGTCTTAATCGTATTTCAAGACTCCTATTCTTTAGTAATCGTTATCTTTCTGTGATCAAAACCTTTTTTCAGGTCTTTTTCAATCTTTACCCATATTGCTTCTTTCGGAATAATCTCTTTTATGTATACTGCCCATTCAACAAGGCAGACTCCAATCCCGAAAAAACAGTCCTCATAGCCTATCTCGTCCATTTCATCTATATCTGCAATTCTATATACATCAAAATGATACAGAGGCATTCTTCCCTCTGTATGCTCTTCAAGAATCGTAAATGTAGGACTGGTCACCGGCTCTGTTATTCCAAGTCCTGCCGCAAAACCTTGTGTAAAGACCGTTTTTCCTACACCAAGGTCTCCGTCAAGACAGATTATTTCACCCAAAATTGCCTTCTCGCCTAATTCTTTGGCAAGGTTAAATGTCTCTTCAGGCGAATCTGTTTCATATATCTGTATCATTTATTGTGCTTTGCTGCAGGCATGGTGCCCACCGGTGTCGTGCCTGCAGCGGCACCGATAAAGATCTGAAAATTTGTTCAGACTTATTTCACCTGTTTCATGGAAAGAGATATTCTCTTTCTTGCAGGATCTACTCCTAAAACCTTTACATCAACTATATCGCCAACACTTACAACTTCCAAAGGATGCTTTACAAAACGCTTATCCGTAAGCTCTGAAACGTGTACAAGACCATCCTGATGGACACCTATATCCACAAAAACGCCAAAGTCTATTACATTTCTGACCGTTCCCTTTAAAACCATGCCCTCTTTAAGGTCCTTGATATCCATGACATCTGTTCTAAGGACAGGTTTTGGCATTTCTTCTCTCGGGTCTCTGCCGGGCTTTTCAAGTTCGGATATTATATCCTTAAGTGTAGGCTCGCCTATCCCAAGTTCCTTTGAAAGATTGGCTGTATCTTTTGCAATCAGAGAAATTCCTGTAACTCCTCCCTTAATATCCTTTGGGGTGAAGCCAAGCTTTTTAAGAAGTGCCTTTGCAGCATCATACGACTCTGGATGCACGCTTGTCGCATCAAGCGGTTCCTTGCCGTCATTTATCCGCAAAAAACCGGCACACTGGGTAAATGCCTTTGGTCCAAGCTTTGGCACCTTAAGGAGGTCTTTTCTGCTGTTAAACTTTCCGTTTTCTTCTCTGTATTTTACTACATTAGTGGCAACTGTCTTTGAAATGCCTGAAATATAACCTAAAAGCGCAGCTGATGCTGTGTTCAGGTCAACACCTACTTTATTTACACAGTCTTCGACAACTGCATTCAAAGCTTCTTCCAGCTTCTTCTGGTTCATATCGTGCTGATACTGTCCGACACCTATTGCCTTTGGTTCTATTTTAACAAGCTCTGCAAGCGGATCCTGTATCCTTCTTGCAATTGATACCGCTGAACGTTGTCCAACATCGAACTTTGGAAATTCTTCTGTTGCAAGTTTACTTGCAGAATACACGCTTGCTCCGGCTTCATTAACGATAACATAGGAGACAGGCAGGTTTTCTTCTTTGATCATATCTGCTATGATCTTTTCTGATTCTCTCGATGCAGTTCCATTTCCAACCGAAATAAGTGAAATACCGTACTTCTTTATCAGTTCTGTGACTATTTTCTTTGTTTCTGCAACCTTATTCTGCGGTTCTGTAGGAAATACAACTTTTGTGGCAAGGACAGCTCCTGTTTCATCTACAAGGGCAAGCTTGCAGCCTGTTCTGAAGGCAGGATCCCAGCCAAGAACTCTTTTTCCCGCAACTGGAGGCTGCATAAGAAGCTGGGTCAAGTTGCTCCCGAACACCTTGATGGCACCATCTTCTGCTTTTTCTGTAAGTTCTGTTCTTATATCTCTTTCAATAGACGGCTTGATAAGTCTGTTATAGGAATCCTTTATTGCCGCAGAAAGAGCCTCACTGGTTTCCTTTTCATCCTTCTTTATGATTTTTCTTTCAAGGTATGAAATTATCTTTTCTTCAGGTGCTTCTACTTTTACCGTAAGAAATTTTTCTTTTTCTCCACGGTTAAGCGCAAGAACCCTGTAGCCTGCGATCTTTTTTACCTGATCACTGAAATCATAATAATTCTCGTAAACAGACTGTGCTTTTTCATCTTTTGCTGTTGACGTGATAAGCCCTTCTTTTACTGTCAGTTCTCTGATATATTTTCTGAACTCCGCATCATCAGATATGGCTTCTGCAATGATATCAAGCGCCCCTGCTATCGCTTCTTCTGCTGTATTTATATTTTTCTCTTCATTTATATATGCCGCTGCCTCTTCTGACAATGGTTTTTTTATGTTCTGCAACTGTATAAGAACTGAAAGTCCTTCAAGACCGGCTTCCTTTGCAATAGAAGCTCTTGTACGTTTCTTCTGTTTATATGGTCTGTAAAGATCCTCAAGAGCAACGAGAGTCTCTGCTTTTTCTATCGCATCTTTTAACTCTTTTGTAAGTTTACCCTGTTCCTCTATCGCACTCTCAACAGTTTTCTTCCGGTCTTCAAGGCCTCTCAGATATTTAAGCCTTTCATCGAGATTACGAAGGACCTCATCATTTAATGTTCCATGAGCTTCCTTCCTGTATCTGGCTATAAATGGAATTGTATTACCCTCGTCTATAAGTTTGACTACCGCTTCTACCTGCCATGATTTGATTGAAAGTTCATCCGCAATTTTCTTGATAAGGTCCATTGTAAATCTCCTGTTACCTGCTTAATTGATCTCTGGGCAAAAAATATTAAATCTGTGTTATTACAAATATATTATATATCGCACTTATTGCTTTTTCAAAGTCCGCATTTGCAACACCTATTATTATATTAAGCTCACTCGATCCCTGATCTATCATTCTGATATTGATGCGTGCATGTGCAAGTGCAGAGAATATCCTGCCTGCCGTACCGGTCATAGATTTCATGCCACGACCAACTACTGCGATCAGCGCAAGGTCTGACTCGATATCTATTGTATCCGGATTTGCGAGCTTATGTATGGTTGAAATGACATGCTGCTCATGAGGAATAAATGCCTTCTGGTCTACAAATACTGTCATAGTGTCTATTCCCGACGGCATGTGTTCAAATGAGAGATTGCTTTCCTCAAAAGCCTGAAGAACCTTTCTGCCAAAGCCTACTTCAGAATTCATCATGTCTTTATCAACATTTATTGAGCAAAATCCCTTTTTACCTGCAATACCTGTGATAACAAACGGTGACTTCTTACCTGTGCTTTCTACAATCCATGTGCCAGGGTCATCCGGATGGTTTGTATTACGGATATTAACAGGGATTCCTTCTTTACGGACAGGGAAAATTGCGTCCTCATGCAATACAGATGCGCCCATATAAGAAAGCTCTCTGAGTTCTCTGTAAGTTATTGTATCTATAGGTGCCGGATCATCTACTATACGTGGATCCGCAATAAGAAAACCTGACACATCTGTCCAGTTCTCATACACATCTGCATGAACTGCTCTGGCAACAAGGGAACCTGTTATATCTGAACCGCCTCTTGAAAATGTCTTTATGTTGCCATCTGCACCGCATCCATAAAAGCCTGGAACAACCGCATTCTCTGTCTCTGCAAGCTTTTTGCCAAGTATCTCATTGGTCTTTTCAGCATCCAGCTCACCATGCTCATTAAAAAATATAACTGTTCTGGCATCAATAAATTCAAAACCTAAGAATGCAGCCATGAGAATACCATTAAGATACTCTCCTCTTGATGCTGCATAATCTGAACCTACATGGGCTTTGAAATTTTTTTCGATCTCAGCAAATTCATCATCAAGAGAAACTGTAAGTGATAAGCCTTTGATTATCTCATTATAACGTGCTTTGATCTGTGAAAATTCACTTGAAAAATCTGAATTTTTCTCTGCCTTGGCATAGCATGCATAAAGAAGATCGGTTACCTTTGTGTCTCCCTTATATCTTTTGCCCGGTGCGGAAGGAACAACAAACTTTCTTCTTGCATCAGATTTTATTATATTGCCGACTTTTGTGAACTGTGCAGAGTCAGCCAATGAACTTCCTCCAAACTTTACTACCTTTAACATTTACCTATCCTCTTTATCAAAAACTTACCCTTATCATATTTAATACATTAAGACCTTCTACCCTTGAAGAATATTCCTTTTCTGTCATTTCACCAGTAATAAAAGCATACTCGCCCTTTACCTTTTCAACCTTTACTTCTGATGCAGCAGGGAATACCTTGACAGCTGCCTCTCTTTCCTCTGCAGGAACACGAACAAAGTACCTGCCGCTTGCTTCATTTATATCTCCAAGATTAAGCTTCTTACTGCTCCAGAGAATTGTTATATGACGGTCTTTGTGTTTGACTTCATCTATAACATCTGAAACAACCGCACTGGCAGTCGGAAGCTTGCCTGCACCACGCCCATAGAACATAACATCATCAAGAACATTTCCTTTTACAAATATTGCGTTGAATACGTCATTTACGCTGTATAAAGGACTCTTTGAAGAAATAAGTGCCGGTGCCACTCTGGCATATACCTTACCATTTACTATTCTGCTCTCTCCAAGAAGCTTTATAGTTGCATCAAGAGCTTTAGCATAGTACATGTCCTTTGCTGTGATCTTCGTTATGCCTTCGGTGTATATGTCCTCATAATCAACCTGAGTTCCATAAGCAAGTGAAGTAAGGATAGCTATTTTACGACATGAGTCGTATCCTTCCACATCCGCCTCCGGATTGCGCTCTGCATAACCCATATCCTGAGCCTCATGCAGTGCTGTTTCGTACTCTGCACCGTCTCTCTGCATTTTTGTAAGGATATAATTGGTAGTTCCATTGAGAATACCTTTTATTTCAAGTATCTCATCTGCAGTAAGAGCCTGATTTAAAGGACGGATTATAGGGATACCGCCGCCTACACTTGCCTCGAAGAGAAAATTTGTATTTTTTTCTTCGGCAATCTTTATAAGTTCTGCTCCATACTTTGCAACAAGTTCCTTGTTTGACGTAGCGACACTCTTACCGGCAAGAAGGGACGACTTGACAAAATCATAGGCAGGACGTGTACCTCCCATTGTTTCTACAACAACGGTTATCTCCGTATCATTTAAAATGTCGTTAAAATCATGTGTTATAAGTTTCTCGGCAGGGTCTCCCGGAAACTCTCTGAGATCACATATTCTTTTTACGCATATAGGTTCTCCTGCCTTTTTGGCAATACTTTCTTTGTTAGTATTGATAACTTCAAAAACACCTGAACCTATCGTACCGTATCCTACTATCCCGATATTAACCATACTGCACCTCCGACGTGCCTCTCTGTTCTCTTCTTCGTCTCTGCATTAAACTTTTATATATGCAGTCAGTTTATATGATACTTCAATTTTGCATAAAAGTAAATCAGAGTTATATAAGAATTAATCATTTCTTATATAACTCTGGTCATTTTCTTATTCTTCTACCGGTTTTATGCTCTTCCACTTAAGATAAGCATTGATAAAGATATCTATAGAGCCATCGAGCACTGCATCTGCGTTACTCGACTGTTCATTAGTCCTGTGATCCTTAACCATAGTATATGGCTGAAGAACGTAACTGCGTATCTGACTGCCCCATGCAATATCTTTCTGCTCACCGCGGATTCCGGCTGCCTTCTCCTCATTTTCCTGTTCTTTAAGAAGGAAAAGTCTTGCCTTCAACATCTGCATTGCCTTGTCTTTATTCTGGAACTGAGACCTTTCATTCTGACAGGTAACAACTATTCCTGTAGGGAAATGAGTAATTCTAATCGCTGATGAAGTCTTGTTGATATGCTGACCACCCGCACCACTGGAACGATATGTATCGATTCTTATGTCTTTTGGATCGATCTCTATATCAAGGTCCTCTTCAATATCAGGCATAACATCAACTGAAACAAAAGACGTCTGCCTCTTGCCTGCCGCATTAAAAGGAGATATTCTTACTAGTCTGTGAATACCATGCTCACTTCTCAAAAGACCGTAGGCATTAGGTCCGTCAATTTGAAGTGTACATGATTTTACACCGGCTTCATCTCCATCAAGCAAGTCAAGCGTTTCAACCTTGAAGCCCTTTGATTCTGCCCAGCGCGTGTACATACGCATAAGCATGCCTGCCCAGTCACAGGACTCTGTGCCGCCTGCGCCCGCATGTATGGTAAGAATCGCATTATCGGCATCATAAGGTCCGTTCAGTAAGGTTGAAATACGAAGCTCTTCAAAATTAGCCTTGAAATCTTCAAGTTCACTTACAACATCCGGTACAAGAGAAGGGTCATTCTCCTCATCTACCATTTCTATAAGTGCCTTTAAATCATCGTATTGCTTTTTCAGTCTGTCGAAACCTTCGATTGTATTCTTGAGAACGGACAGATCAGCCATTGTCTTGTTTGCCTTATCTGCATCATCCCAGAAACCCGGTTCCGCAATTACTCTGTTTAATTCATCGAGACGTTCTTTCTTGTTAGTGAGGTCAAAGTGAATCCCTCACTTCAATCAATGGTTCCGAGTATGAATTAACTTCAGCCTGATACTGTTCAAGCTCTACCATTTGATCACCACCTTTTATTTTTCCTCTTCAGCGATGGATTGTTTGCTGAAGGCTACGAGACAAATTCTCATTTATAAGAAACGCGAAAAGCGATCTTATCTTTAATCATCTATCGAAAACAAAATATTGCCGGATAGAGCAAACTCTATCCGCAATCGTTACTTTACTTACTGAAAATCAAGATGTTCTGCACCCGGCTTACCGTGGCACTGCTTATATTTAAGTCCTGAACCGCATGGACAAAGATCATTTGGCTGAATCTTTTTAAACTTACGCTTTGCAGGTTCTTTCTTTAATGATGTATCGTCCTTATTGGTACCTGTAACCTTGGCTACCTCTTCTCGTTCTACCTTCTCTTCAACTCTGATGTTGGTAAGGATACGGACTGCATCTTCCTCTATGGCAAGATTCATTTCCTCGAACATGTTATAGCCCTGGAACTTATATTCAACTACAGGGTCCTTCTGACCGTATGCCTGAAGTCCGATACCCTGGCGGAGCTGATCCATATCATCGATATGTGCCATCCACTTGGTATCTATAACCTTGAGAAGCACAACTCTCTCAATCTCTCTAAGCTGTTCTGCTTCAGGGAATTCAGTCTCCTTTTCCTCATAAAGCTTTACAGCTTCTTCCTTTACTTTCTGAACAAGCTCATTGCGGCGCATGTGCTTTGTTTCATCGTCGGTAAGAACGATCGGCTGGAGAGGCATTACAGAATGTAATGTTTCATTAAGCTCGTTCATATTCCAGTCTTCTGCAGCAGAATCATCAGATATGACACTTGTAACAACTCTTTCAGCTATATCCTGAATCATCTTATAGACAACATCACGCATGCTGGCGCCATCAAGTACCTTACGACGCTCCTTGTAGATTATCTCACGCTGTTCATTATTGACTGCATCATAATCAAGAAGCTGCTTACGGATACCAAAGTTGTTGCCCTCAATTCGCTTCTGTGCTGATTCAATGGCTGATGTAAGCATCTTATGATGGATCTGCTCACCCTCAGGAAGTCCCATTGCTTCAAATACAGACATGAGCTTTTCTGAACCGAAAAGCCTCATAAGATCATCCTCAAGAGAAAGGTAAAAACGTGATTCACCTTCATCCCCCTGACGCCCTGAACGTCCGCGAAGCTGATTATCTATACGGCGTGATTCATGACGTTCTGTACCGATTACCTTAAGACCGCCAAGCTCCTCAACACCCTCTGCAAGCTTGATATCTGTACCACGACCAGCCATATTGGTTGCAATAGTAACCGCATTCTTCTGACCTGCATCTGCAACGATTTCTGCTTCAAGTTCATGGAACTTGGCATTAAGAACCTTGTGTGGAATACCTCTCTTGTCAAGCATCTTTGAAAGTTCTTCTGACTTCTCTATCGAAATCGTACCTACAAGAACAGGCTGTCCCTTTTTATGAGACTCAACAATGTCCTCTACCACGGCATTAAGCTTCTCTCTTCTTGTCTTATATACGGCATCCTCGTGATCTATACGTGCAACCGGTCTGTTGGTAGGGATTACGATGACATCCATACCATAAATCTCTCTGAACTCTTTTTCCTCTGTAAGGGCAGTACCGGTCATACCAGACTTCTTGTCATATTTGTTGAAGAAATTCTGGAATGTGATAGTCGCAAGAGTACGACTTTCTTTCTTAACTTTAACGTGCTCTTTTGCCTCAATAGCCTGGTGAAGACCATCTGAATACCTTCTGCCCGGCATAACACGACCGGTAAACTCGTCTACGATAAGAACTTCTCCGTCTTTTACGATATAGTCCTTATCGCGGAGCATAAGATTGTGTGCTCTTAAAGCAAGAATTATATTATGCTGAATCTCAAGATTTTCAGGATCTGCAAGGTTCTGAATCTTGAAAAATTTCTCTACTTTGTGAACACCTTGTTCTGTAAGAGTAACATTTTTATCCTTCTCATTTACGATGAAGTCTCCTGTCTCCTTGACGTCCTCGCCCATGATCGCATCCATCTTTGTAAGCTCACCGCTTGACTCACCCTTTTCAAGTTGGCCTGCAAGTATGTCGCAAGCTTCATACAATCTTGTGGACTTACCGCTTTCACCGGAAATAATAAGAGGAGTTCTTGCCTCATCGATAAGAACTGAATCCACCTCATCGATAAGAGCATAATGGAGACCTCTCTGAACAAGCTGTTCTTTATATATGACCATGTTATCACGAAGGTAATCAAATCCGAATTCATTATTCGTACCATAAGTGATATCACAATTATAGGCTTCACGTCTCTCTTCAGCTTCCATACTGTTAAGAATACATCCTACAGTAAGACCTAAGAAACGATGAACCTGTCCCATCCAGTCCGAGTCACGCTTTGCAAGGTAATCGTTGACAGTAACAACATGAACGCCCTTGCCATCCAGTGCGTTGAGATATGAAGGCATGGTCGCAACAAGAGTTTTACCTTCACCTGTCTTCATTTCGGCTATACGTCCCTGATGAAGAATAACGCCACCTATAACCTGTACCTTGAATGGCTTCATGCCAAGCACTCTCCATGCTGCCTCGCGAACTACAGCATAAGCCTCAACGAGAATGTCATCTAAGGTCTCTCCATTGGCAAGTCTCTCTTTAAATTCAAGTGTCTTTCCTTTCAGTTCATCATCTGAAAGCTTTGACATCTCAGAATCAAGCGCAAGTACGCTTTCAACAACAGGCATGATTCTTTTCACTTCACGTTCACTGTGTGTTCCAAATATCTTGTCTATAACGCTCATTTTTTTCCTTCTTTATATCTGCGCAAATAATGCGACCGGATTATACACTCACAATGGTTAATTCTAACATCTTTTTCATTTTATCGCAACTATTTAATTGTAATGTTCACATATTGTTTACATGATAAGTGCTAACAACTGTAAAATAACAGCAATCCGACACTAATACTGTCTTCTTTCCCCAAAAAAGAGAGCCGGCTTAACCGGCTCTCCATAAAATCTTACTCTGCACTCTCAATTTTCAGGTTCGATAAGACCGAATGTCCCATCTTTCTTCTTGTAAACTACGTTTACTTCCTCTGTCTCAGAATTTCTGAATACATAGAACGAGTGATTTAACAGTTCCATCTGGACACATGCTTCTTCCGGATCCATAGGCTTTACTGCAAATTTCTTTGTTCTGGTGATCTTGATTTCTTCATCGTCATCTTCTTCATCGATATACTCATTTGAGAAATCGCCTGCGCTCTGCTTTGAATCTATAAGCTTTGTCTTATATCTGCGCATCTGACGTTCAATGATATCTTCTACAAGATCGATTGAAACATACATATCATCACTTTCCTGCTCTGCTCTGATTATATGTCCTTTAACAGGAATAGTAACTTCTATCTTCTGCCTATCATCGTGCTCCACATTAAGTGTAACATTTACTAATGTATCCGGTTTAAAATAATGATCGAGCTTTCCTATCTTCTCCTCTACTGCGGCTCTTAATCCATCTGTAACCTTGGTTCCCTTACCTCTGATATCGTATCTCATAGGATGCCTCTTTTCCGCCGGTCATAAAGCCTAAGTCCCCTTTAAAGCAGATACTTTGTTACGTCTCCCTGCGTAAATATTAGTAGCTTAAGTCTTTTTATTCCCGACTTGTTTTTATGATTGAAGTATACCATATATCAATTCATTTTCCAAGTACTTTTCTGAAAAGTTTTTTGAATTGTTTTTTATTTCTGTAAATTCGTCATGTTTTCAGTAATGTTCGAACACATTAAATTGACATAAGAAAAATTTTACAGATAAAATTTGAAATTAATACCAAAAGTAATTTCCGGCTTGACAATCCACAGTCAGTAGCATTTTATTGTGGATAAAGTGGATAACTTTGTTGATAACCCTATATAAAAGACATTACAGATCTTAAATTGTGGATAACTTTTGTGGATTTGTCGATTACCCTGTGGATACATTTTACCCCTTGGCACTGACTTATATATTTTTTGTGCAATATGTTCATTGCAAACAGAATTCAAGACCCAAATGTGAAAAATATTGTTTCAGAAAATAGCAAAAATTCACCACGTAAAGGTAAGTTTTCAGATTATTTAACAGCGCGCTTTTTTCAAAAGAAATTCTGCAAACTAAAAGCCACTGCATAAATGCAGTGGCTTCAATAATCAATTTACAATTCTTCTTGCGCAAACAGGAGTCATGTGGTTAACTGATGAAATGATAATTCCTGTCTGAGGTGTACTTGCATGTACAACCTGACCTCCGCCGATGTAAAGAGCTACATGAGAGATTCTTCCACCATTTGCTGAGTAGAATACAAGATCTCCCGGCTGGAGTGATGAAAGGCTTACACTCGAACCGTTGCCTGACTGTGAGGCTGAAGTTCTGCTGAGTGAATAGCCAAAGTTTCTATATACACTCTGTACGAAACCGGAGCAATCGCATCCGTTTGTAAGGCTTGTACCGCCCCATACATAAGGATTTCCTACAAAGTTACATGCAAAGTTAGCTATATTTGAACCGGTTGCAGATGTATTTCCGCTATCTCCTACATATGTCTGCTGAGGAGCCGGTGTGCTTACATAATCATTATTACTGCTGTTGTCAGATGTGTCCTGATCAGCCTTGTATGAATGAGAAGCTGTATTAGCATAAGCATTCTGCTGTGCAGCAAGTGCTGCCTCTGCCTTAGCCTTACGTTCTGCTTCTTCTCTCTCCTCTTCAAGAGTGATCGCATGATGTTTCCATGCAATCTTTACTTTAACATAGTCCTTAGAAACCCAACCTGTTATAGTATTATCTATGCTTATCTCATACCAGTCTTTCTTGGACTTGGTTATAAGGAGCTTTTCTCCTTCAGGAACCTGTGTTGCAATTCTTGACTTTGTACTTGCCTTATATCTTACATTAAGTGTCTCTGTCTGAACTACTGCATACTTATTAGCATATTTGCTGATAAGCTTTTCTGCATCATCACCGGTATCAAGATATTCCGCTTTAATATATCCCTTTGCATTGCCGGATTCGATCTTGACCCAGCCATCTTTACGGCCTATGATATCACACTTACTACCTTTATAAAGCTTCGCGACAATTTTGCTGCTTGTTGTAGGCTTTGTTCTTATATTTACATAAGGATCAGCATTTGAGATACCGATGTTCTTATACTTTGATGCTACTGTCTTTTCATCTTCCTGAAGTTCATCCTTGGTTTTATTCTTTGATGCCTTCTTTTCTTCTGTAACTTCTTTACTGTCTTCTGCAGGCTTTTCAGATTTAACTGCTGAAGCAGTTACAGCGTCATTTGCCTCGACTTCATTAAGAGCAACTTCAACTGATGAATCTGAAACTGTATTAGATGCAGCAAGAACTTCATCTACAGGAACAACTGTATCAACTCCGGTTGTAACAACCTTATTCTCATTCTTGCTGTAAAAGCTATCCATAAAAAGGGAAATGCCAGCAAGACCACTGTTTTTAGTATATGATGAAGCTTGCGCTCTGAAAGGAGCTCCATCTGACATAAGTAGGGCTGCGGCTGTCACAACACATAAACCGCTTCCAAACTTCTTAAAAAACCTCTTGGTATCCATTTAATCTGAGCCTCCAATATTTCACCGTTTCCGGCACAATATTTGTTAAATCTCGGTCATTGTCATGTTAAAAATATTACGAATTTATTACGTACGATTAACATATTACCACAATAAGCAAAAAGTGTCAACAATTTTTACATGATGTTATAAAGATTTTTTCAGATTGGGACGTAACAGGCTTCATTTCACCCACATTGCATTATCGGTCATACACTTCTTAGCCCTTTATATGCAATAGGTTTACATTCAGTAGGATTATAAACATCCGTTCTACTTTTGTAGTTTAAATTCTTCTGTAAATCATACTACTCATGTAGAACTAAATCGCATGTATTTTCAATTTTGACATCGACATTTAACTATGTTATATTTTAACTTAATACTAAGATGTCGGGGGCAAAAGTAAAAACTAATGAACAATTCAAAACATGCCACTCTCGTTGTAATGGCAGCGGGCATGGGCAGTCGCTATGGCGGAGTCAAGCAGTTGGACTCCTTTGGACCTGATGGTGAAATTATTATGGACTACTCCATATTTGATGCCATTAAGGCTGGATTTGATAAAGTAGTCGTAATAATCCGTAAAGATATTGAAGCCGATTTCATGGAAGTCATCGGAAAACGTCTTAAAGAAAAGGCAGGCGTTCCTGTTTTTTATGCGTATCAGGATATGAATGATCTTCCAGATGGGTACACAGTACCGGCAGAACGTACAAAGCCTTGGGGAACAGGTCAAGCTGTGCTTTCAGCCAGACAATTTGTAAATGAACCTTTTCTTGTTATCAACTCAGACGACTTTTATGGAAGAGATCCTTATAAAAAGATATATGATTTCCTCACCTCAAGAGATAATGACGACAATAAAGCGCATTTCTGCATGGCCGGATATAAATTAGGAAATACTTTAAGTGATAACGGAACCGTTACAAGAGGTATCTGCTCCAAAAACGGGGACAATTTCCTTTCTACAATAAAGGAAACTTTCTCTATCAGGGAAGAGAACGGGATTGTGAGTGGAACAGATGAACAAGGACACTCTGTAAGCCTTGGCTTGGATGATATCGCTTCAATGAACATGATGGGATTTACTCCTGCCATATTTGAAGAACTCCATTCAAAATTCGAAATATTTTTAGAGAGTCTCGATAAAAAAGACCCTTTGAAGACTGAATATCTCCTTCCTGAGATTGTTGGAGAAATGATCGGCGAGGGCAAAGCTGATATGAAGATCCTTGATACTGACGCACACTGGTACGGTGTAACCTATAAGGAAGACAAGCCATCTGTCAAGGCTGCTTTTGAAAAGCTTACAGCTGAGGGCGTATATGCAAAAAATTTATGGAATAAATAGAGACACACTTAAACATTCTTTGTCCCGTACCTTATTCCCCCAAAGGTGTCCCATCTGCGGTGAGGTCGTTGAAGATGATCTGATATGCAGACCTTGCCGCAGGGTTCTAGTACCTGTTGCAGAACCGAAATGCAGGATTTGCGGAAGGCACCTTTCAAATGGCTCTGAGGATTTATGCGATTCATGTAGGACAACTGTTCACTTTTTCAATCGTGTTTTTTCTCTTTTTCCATATAACGATGTTATAAAAAAGTCCATAGCTGACTTTAAATATCATGGAAAATGTGAGTATGCACGCTTCTATGCAGCAGAACTTTATGATAAGTTTTATAAAGAATTAGTGAAGATTTCGCCTGATGTCATAATTCCTGTCCCTATACACATTGACAGATTGAGTTCAAGAGGATATAATCAAGCAAGTCTGATAACTTCAGAACTTTCAAAGCTCACCGGTATTCCTGAAGTTACTGATCTGCTTTTAAGAACCGGTAAAACTATTGCTCAGAAAGAACTTGGTCCTGACGAAAGAAGAAAGAATCTGAAATCAGCATTCAGTATAAATAAAAATTCTGATTGGTTTAGTAAATATATTAAAACAGCGGTGCTTGTTGACGATATATATACTACGGGCAGTACTTTGGATGCCTGCTCAAATGTCCTCAAAAGATTCGGGATCAAATATGTATACGCAATATGTGTCGCCTCTGTCGAGTCTTAATGCAGCGGCGGAAATAAATCAAAAAAGGAGAAAACAATGGAAGTTACAAATTGCAAAGCCTGCGGAAATCTCTTTAACTATGAAGGCACTGGTCCAAGATTATGTCCGAACTGCCGTAAAAAGCTTGAAGAAAAGTTTCAGGATACCAAGGAATATGTACGAGCTAATCCTACAGCCAATATCAATCAGATCTCTGAAGAATGTAAGGTTTCTATTCCTCAGATCAAAAGATGGGTTCGTGAAGAGCGTCTTGCTTTTACAGAAGCATCTCCTATAGGTCTTGAGTGCGAAAGATGCGGAAAGATGATCAAAACCGGTCGTTTCTGTAACGAATGTAAAAAAGCAATGGAAAACCAGTTTGATAATATGTACGAAAAAGAAAAACCGGTTGTTCCTAAGAAAAAAGAAAAAGACAAAGAAAGAATGCGTTTCTTTGATAAATAAAATATCCGATATTAAAAATAAAGCCGCTTTGGCAGACACCAACGCGGCTTTATTTTTATCTTATCAGTTTTATCCCGGATTCCCCTATCTCAATCTTACGTTCTTTATAAAGGCGTCCTATTGCCCTCTTGAAGGCAGCCTTGCTCATATTAAATACATTTTTTATTGTCTCTGCATCAGTCTTATCATAGTATGGAAGTTCTCCGCCGGCTTCTTCAAGCTTTGATATTATTACCTCCGAATCTTCTCCCATCTGCTCATAAGCCTGCTTACGCAACGAAAGATCTAGCTTGCCATCTTCCTTAACATCCATAACTCTTGCTTCTACTTCATCACCCTCATGAAGTTTCTTCACAAGTTCTCTTGCAGGGATAAGGGCTGAATACATATCATCAACAGCAACATAAGCGCCGAATCTGTCATTTAACTCATAAACAGTGCCTTTAACAGTATCATTTTTCTTATATGGTGAATCTGTTCTCAAAAATTCATATATTTTCATCGTGGCACAAAGACGATCACTATTGTCGATATACATACTTACAAGAATCTCGTCGCCTTCTTTAACTTTTACTGTCTGTTCCGCAAAAGGCAGCAGAAGATCTTTAGGGAGACCCCAGTTCATAAAGGCTCCGACTTTTGTCACAGCTGTAACTGTAAGCTTTGCTATCTCCCCTCGTGTAATAAGCGGGGTTATCCTTGTTGCAATAAGTCTGTCTTCCGAATCCTTATATATAAAAACCTTTACCTCATCTCCGACTTTAAGCTCATCTTTTATCTGATTTCTCGGTAAAAGCACTTCGTCAACAGAGGTTCTGTTTTTATCTTCTGCTTTTATCGGATCTGTAAGATATACTCCGAAATCTGTCCTTTTTACAACCTGCAATGTCTGTTCTTCACCTAATCTCATTAAATTTATTCCTCTTTCTCTTTACAAATCTTATCTGCGAGTTCTAAAACAGCATAAATATTTCCTTCTTCGTCAAGAAATCTCACAAAGATCTTGCCTTCATTTTCAACAAAAAGGTATTCAGGAAACAAGATATCTCCAAGATGAGCTGCATTCTTATATTCAACTCTTATCTGCTTAACAAAAGATAAGCACTCTTCCAGTTCTTCAGGAAAATGATCCAGTGCGAATTTTATATATTCACAATTATTTACATGATTATTGGTATCAAGTGACGACCTTAATATCTTGATTGAATCTTCTTCGTACAATTTTCCGTTTTCTTCAGCAGGATATGCTATTTTTCTTGGTGCAAGTGCCATATCAAGAGGGGGATCAAGCGGATATTCCACATTTCCAAGCGGCGTATATCTGACCGGCTTTCTCTCCTTGGTATCATAATAAAACCATATAGAATTAGCGTATGAAATAAGTTTTCCCGTCTTGTCTTTTATAGCAAAATTTCTGTTTCCATAGCAGCCCTTAAAAGCATAGGCAAGAGTTGAAACCTCAATCTTCTCTCCTTCTTTCGGTAAATCTTCTATCACTATCTGCCACGAAGATAAAAGCCATGCTCTATTTGCCTGTGAAAGTTCCCTTATCCCTATGCCAAGAGCATCACTTTGAAATGTTGAGCAATCCTGCATAAGATTTACAAGTGCTGTAATAAGTGCACGTCCGTTTGTTCCACACTGGCTATATCCAATTTTAGTTTTATACGAATACATCCTCTTCCTCCTTCATTTCCATAATTGCATCGCTTAGCCCTGAATATCTTTTAGTTTCATCTATATTGTCTATCATTTTCTGTACCATTTCCGAACTTCCAACGATAGCAACACATTTTTTTGCTCTTGTAACCGCAGTATAAAGAAGATTTCTGTTGAAAAGCATCCTCGGACCACTAAGAAGCGGCAAAATAACTGCCGGATATTCACTTCCCTGCGATTTATGTATCGTTACAGCATAAGCAAGTTCCAATTCGTCAAAGTTTCCCGGCTCATACTCCACTCTTTTTCCTTCTTCATATTCTACAGTTATAGTTCCAGCGAATTCGTTAATATTTCTAATAAAGCCAATATCTCCGTTGAATACTCCAGACCCGCTTTGAATCTCTGTTCCATATTTGCTGTAAACAGTCCAATCAAGCTGATAATCATTCTTTATCTGCATCACTTTATCGCCTTCGCGGAATACTATATCCCCCCATTTCTTCTCATTTTTATCATCAGAAGCCGGGTTTAAATATTTCTGAAGAACTTTATTCAGATTTTCCACGCCCAATTCACCTTTTCTCATAGGTGTAAGCACCTGTATATCATAACGGTCAGAATCCACATACCCCGGCAACTTATACATTATCAGGCTCAATATCACACTCTCTATCTGCGTTACATCTCTTCTGTCGAGCATAAAAAAATCCATGCTTTTATTATCGAGTTTTATCTGCTGCCCCGCATTTATCTTATGTGCATTTGTGATTATATCGCTTTCTACCGCCTGTCTGAATATTTTATTCAAACGGACAACATCAAAACATTCTGATCTGATTATATCCTTAAGTACATTTCCGGGACCTACACTTGGAAGCTGGTTTACATCCCCGACAAGTATCACTCTGGTTCCTGCAGGTATTGCTTTTAAAAGAGAATACATAAGATAAATGTCAACCATGGACATTTCATCTATTATTACTGCATCTGCCTCAAGAGGATTTTCTTCATTTTTTTCAAATTTTGAAGGTCCTTCATTTTCAGGATTTCCATCTATTTCAAGAAGCCTGTGGATAGTCTGCGCTTCGTGACCGGTTGTTTCAGTTATTCTTTTAGCTGCTCTTCCGGTTGGTGCCGCCAGAAGAATTTCCATGTTTTCCTCTTCAAAAAGCCTGATAATCGTATTTATAGTTGTAGTTTTTCCAGTACCGGGACCTCCTGTGATTATAAGAAGCCCTGACTCTACCGCCTCATATACAGCTTTCCTCTGAAGTTCCTCCAACTGTATGCCATTCTTTTTTTCTATCTGCCTGACCTTTTTTCCCATAAGAGCCTTGTCGGCGCGGCTTTTTACATTCATATCAAGAAGCCTTCTCGCCACATCAAGCTCCATATAGTAAAAAGTGATATGGTATACTCTGTCTTCGCCATTTTTATTGATTCTTTTTATACGGCGGTCCATCTGAAGTCCTTCGATATCTCCGGCAAATTCTTCTTCAGATATACCCATGATGAATTTAGCCTTGCTGTAAAGTTCATCATAGGGCAGGTAAGTATTTCCGTTTGCTGAAGCTTCATTCAAAGCATACATGATTCCTGCCTTGTATCTCGAACTGCTGTCCATTGGATAGCCCATTTTGGCAGCTATTTCATCGGCTGTTTTAAATCCTACCCCGACTATATCCTCTGCAAGTCTATATGGATTTTCTTTTACAATCTTCACCATTTCTGAGCCATATTTTTTATAGATTTTCATGGAAAGATTGTTGGAAATTCCGTATTGCCCAAGAAAAACCATTGCCTCGCGAAATTCTCTTTTTTCTTCGAACTGCTCCGCAATCTCTCTTGCCTTTCTATCGCTTATTCCCTTTATCTGGGCAAGTTTTTCAGGTTCTTTTTCAATGACATCAAAAGTTTTGTCTCCAAAATGTTTTACTATTCTTTTTGCCATTGTCTTGCCAAGACCTTTTATCACTCCGCTGCCAAGATAAACTTCCATGGCGGCTGCATTTTCAGGCTGTGAAATCTGGTAAGATGAAACCGAGAACTGTTCCCCGTAGGTCTTATGCAAGACATAGTTTCCATCTGCCTCAATATAAACACCCGCAGAAACATCTGTGAAATAACCGACGCACATGACATCAAGACCGGCACCGGTCACATTTAAAACTGTATATGAATTCTCATCATTATGATAAACAATCTTTTCTACATATCCCTTAATATGTTCCAACTAGTTTTCTCCCAAAAACAAAGAAAAAGCTGCACCTTATGATGCAGCTTTGATATGAACTACTTACAATTGATTTTGTATTTCCGTAAGTGAAGTATCTGCTGCAGCAGCAGTATCTTGGGAAGCTGTGTCATCCATGGAAGCAACTATTTCTTCCTGTCTTCTCATTGAATCATAAAACATCTTTGCAATGCCAAGATCCATGCTCCCTGATATAGTTTCCGATATAGTCTGTTTAAAGTTATCTTTAAACATGTTGAAATATTCACCTTTGTCATCATCATCATAACCCGGCACCTTGCCAAGTTCCTCAACGCTTTGCAGCATCTGCTCCACCATAAATGACTCAAATGTCTTGCAGGCCTTCATAAGCTCTTCATCATTTTCTGATGATGACAGACCTTTTATCTTGTCTGCCAATCCTTCCTGCTTTGAAATATTATTCCTTGCAGTAAGAAGGCTGCCGTAAGATGAAGCCAGATCACTAAATCCACTTATCGAATTTAAATCCATAGTTCATCACCTCTTAAGTCCGTTTGCAATTTCAAGCATTGTATCTGATGTTGTGATTGCCTTTGAATTAAGCTGATATGCTCTCTGGGTAACGATCATATTAACCATTTCATCTGCAGCCTGAACATTTGAAGCTTCAAGATACCCCTGCTTTAAGGTACTCTTTGAAAGACTGTTGTCTGTTGCTTCAAGCCTTGGCGTACCAGATGCCGGAGACTCAAAGTAAAGACTGTCACCTGACTTTGTAAGTCCTGCCGGATCATTGAACTGATAAAGCGCTATTCTTCCAAGTTTCTGTGTGTGCAGAATGCCGTTTTCATCCTCGGTATTATAATTAACATTACCGAAAGTATCTATGGACAGCTTGCTAGCATCCATATCATCACTAAGGACTATGTTCTGTCCTTCTGTATTAAGTACGGCATGTCCCTCTGAATCTGCAATCTGCCAACCGTTAGCTATCCTTGAAAGTGCAAAGTGACCGTTTCTTGTATAACCGGTAGTTCCCATTTTATCTATGGCAAAGAAACCCTTACCCTGTATAAGAAGGTCGAGAGGCTGTTCTGTAGACTGAGCTGCGCCCTGTGTAAAAATGGTAGTGATCGAAGCGTCTCTGACACCAGAGCCAACCTGAATGCCTACAGGCTTAGGATTGCCCTCATAATCATTAGATGTGTGCTTGAGCTCCTGATAAAGAAGACTCTTGAATTCTGTTGTCTGAGTTTTAAAGCCTGTCGTATTTATATTACTGATATTGTTAGAAATATTATCAAGACTGAGCTGCTGTGCATACATTCCTGAAGCAGCACTCCAAAGTGATCTCAACATAGTTAAAGAGCCCTCCCTTCATCAGCCAGAAACACTGCCGGCACTGTTTATAACCTTATCCATCATAGAATCAGCGGTCTGTATAGCCTTTGAACCTGCCTGATATGAACGTTCGATCGTGATCATTTCAACCATCTCACGAACGGAATTTACATTCGACTGCTCTATATAGCCTTGGTGAATTTCTGCTACTGCACCCTTCTCAGTCGCACCATCCACAGCTCTGAAAAGATTATCGCCATATTTTTCAAGATAGTCGTAGTCTTCAAAATCAACTACCTTTATCTTGTCTACAAGCTCACCATCAGCATAAACTGAACCATCTCTCTTTATTGCAACATCTGTCGCATCAAGCGGAATTTCAAGCACACCGCCCTCAGTCTTAAGCTGATTGCCTTCTGAATCGGTAACATGCCCGTCGTTCGTTATCCTGAAATTACCGTCTCTTGTATATTTTTCAGACTCTTCGCCATTACGATTGACCGTACGCACTGCAAAAAAACCATCACCTGCAATAGCAAGGTCGTAGGTACCCGATGTCTTGCGAAGTGCTCCCTGTGAGTAATCCCTGTATAATTCTCCAAGCTTGACACCAAGACTCATGTGACCTATCGCATGGTCATTAAAAGCCTCTGATGCGTCTCTTATCTTTATACCGAGAACCTTATCAAATGACTGACTTACTGTATTTTCCTGCTTATAACCTGCAGTAGTGACATTTGCAAGGTTATTGGAAAGTATATCAAGTCTCTTCTGTTCGTTTGACATACCTGTGTATGCTGTGTATAAGCTTCTGAGCATTCCTGCCTCCGATCAATGAACGTAACTTTTTAAAAGCAACTGATAGTAACTCTCATCAATTATTATCGGCAATAGTTTAATTAAATTTAACCTTTGTATCAAAAGAATATTCAGTCACCTGATTTGCTTCCGGAGTTGCTAAGGAACTCAACAAACTGACCTGTTCCGATGGCAACGCAGGACATAGGATCTTCTGCAACAATAGTATTGATACCTGTGTTTTCCTCTATAAGCTGGTCGAGCCCCTTAAGAAGGGAACCGCCTCCTGTAAGCACAATGCCCTTACCTGCTATATCCGCTGCAAGTTCAGGAGGTGTCTTTTCAAGTACTGAATGAACTGCCTCAACTATCTGCTCGCATGGATCATGGAGTGCTTCAAGTGCTTCATCTGATGTGATCGTAATTGTCTTTGGCTTACCTTCAGGGAAATACATACCTGTAACATCGTATGTAAGCTCCTCAGGCAACTGATATGCACAACCGATAGACATTTTCACCGTTTCGGCAGTAACATCACCGATTATAAGACTGTGCTTGTTTTTAACATATTTTGCAATTGCTGTATCAAAATCATCACCGGCAATCTTAACTGAAGCTGATACAACTGCGCCGCCAAGTGAGATAACCGCAATATCTGAAGTACCACCTCCGATATCAACTATCATATTGCCGCTTGGTTTGGTGATATCTATACCTGCTCCGATCGCAGCAGCTATAGGCTCTTCTATGATCGCAACCTCTCTTGCACCTGCATTGTAAGTAGCCTCTTCAACGGCTCTCTTTTCTACCTCTGTAGCCCCACTTGGGATGCATATACTTATACGCGGCTTTCTGAAATAGTGATTGCCTGTAGACTTTCTTATAAAGTAACGAAGCATCTTTTCTGTTACATCGTAATCAGAGATAACGCCCTGTCTGAGCGGTCTTATCGCGGATATGCTTGATGGTGTACGACCAAGCATAAGCCTTGCCTCTTCACCGATAGCCTTTACTTTTTTAGAAGAACTGTCGATAGCCACAACTGAAGGCTCTTTTAATACTACTCCCTTGCCTTTTACATAAACAAGTACACTTGCTGTACCAAGATCTATTCCTATATCACTGCCAAGCATTTCGGCTCCTTTCAAAACAACAGAATTTATATTTTCACTTTATGTGTAGTTTTATATATGATGTCGGGATCAAGAATATCTGTCGCCAACTCAATGATACGCAGCACATATAGTCTGTCTGCGCATACAATCTATTCTATTATAACTTATATCATGTAAAAATTAAAGCACAAATATCTTAAAACTTCCTTTTTATTCTTGTGAATGTCCCGTTAAAAAGGTATAATTGTCGCATAAGCGTTGAAATAAGCCGTCGAGGAGAACTTTAATGATAGATATAAACGAAGAAATAAAGAAAAAAAACTCTTATATCAAAAATGATGAAGATGCAGTAAATGAGGATATAGCACTTATCAGTTCCTATATTGCCGCAAAAAGGTGCAGACAAGTCTTAAATATAAGCCTTATGATAATCCTTGTTGCTCTTTTTGCGATGCATGTTCCAAATAGCGCACCTTTTTTTGCGATCATAATCTATAATATCGTGCATATAAAATTAAAGCGCATGCCTATTTCCACTGAAAAGGAATGTACATTAAAGACCAGTCTGAAAGACAGCTATATAATTAACGCCCATGAGATTTATGCAGGACAGATATCATTAGTAATCGGGCTTCTCCTGCTCCTTTTGATGCAGTTTGCCTACGCAACTACCTTTGATATCATCGGCAAAAACATTCTGGTCGGTCTTATTCCTACCTTCTGCATAATTGCAGTTTTAGTAGTGCGCTATCCCGGAACTCTTGTAATCCGCCAGATTATAAAGAGAACATTGCACAATAACAAGGAATAGTTTGAAATTTTATTTCAACCCTTTTCTCTTTCGGCAATCTTGCGGTTTCTTTCTGCTTTAGAGCAAAAGCAGCCGCAATAGTCCTGTCTATAAAGCCCATATTCTTCAGATAATTCTACTGAACGATGATAGCCATTCTTTTTTTTGAAATCTGAAAAAAGATACTTTACTCCAAATTCTTCTGCCAGTTTTCCGCCAATCTCATTTAACCATGACGAATGCTTATAAGGGCTGATGGAAAGTGTCGTTGTAAAATAATCAAATCCTTTTTCTTTTGCCGTTTTTGCGCTTTCACGAAGTCTTAATTCATAGCAGTCATAGCACCTTTCGCCGCCCTCAGGCATAAGTTCTCTGCCTTTTGCTATAGCAGCAAAGCTTTCCGGATTGTACTTTCCTTCTATAAGGCCAGTACCTTCTGCACATGGTTCAAGTTTAATAAGTTTTTTTACTTCCTCCACTCTTGCATCGTACTCCGTCTTAGGAGTGATGTTAGGGTTATAATAAAAAATAGATATGTTGAAATATTCCGCTATTCTTTCAAGTACCGCACTGCTGCATGGAGCACAGCAACCATGCAGTAAAAGCGATGGTTTTCTGCCTTCTTTTTTTATAATGGCAATCTCATCTTCCATCAGTTTATCATAATTTATCTTATTCAATGTTTATTCCTTTCCAATATTGTATAGTAAGCGAAGAAAATAATTGCGGATAGAGCTTGCTCTATCCAGCATTAATTCTCGGTGACGTTTATCGTAAACGAAATTACTTATTTCGTTTACGATAGTATTAAGAAAAGCCCTGCAGTACTTAATAGTACTGCAGAGCCACTATAAAGGTCAATCGTTTTATTTCAACCTGCATCCTCTTCTTCTGAAGCCTTTCTTGCCGCCTCTTCGAGATCTGCTGCCCATTTGGCTGCTGCAACCGGATCCCATTTCTTTGCATACTCTATAGTCTTTGCCACAAGATGCTCAGGGCTCTCCGGAGACTGCAAGTCTGTTGAATGTGCATTAGACTTTTTTACAAGTTCCGGTAGTACCTGCGGATTTTCAAGCATTGGACATGGTTTATACATATTTTCATTAAAAGGCTGTCCGTCATGATATGCCATAAAGAGAGGTCCTCTTAAAGCATCAAGCAGAGTCTTCTCCCTGATATTGGTATCAGAATAATGTATAAATACACATGGGTCAACATCGCCATTGGCATTTATATGAAGATATCTTCTTCCGCCTGCTATACAGCCTCCTACATATTTTCCATCATTCTGGAAGTCCATAAGGAAAAGAGGTTTATGGTTACGATAATCACAGACTCTTCTATATACTTCCGTTCTCTGCTCTGGTGTAGGTAAAAGTTCTGGTGTCGCATCATTTCCAACAGGCATAAAATGGAAATACCATACGAAATAAACACCAAGCTCAACAAGACTGTCGAGAAACTCGGTTGAAGTTATCGAGTCATAGTTTGCGCTGGTATAGCATGCAGAAATACCATAAGCAAGTTTTCTTTCCTTGAGAATCCTAAGGGCTCTTATAACCTTTTCATAAACACCATTGCCACGACGACCATCTGTTGCTGTTTCAAATCCTTCAAGTGAGATAGCCGGTACAAAATTGGCAACTTCAAGCATCTGATCTGCAAATTTCTCGTCAATTAAAGTTCCATTTGTAAAACAAAGGAAAATGCAATCGTCATGTTTTTTGCAAAGCTTTATTATATCTTCTTTTCTAACAAGCGGCTCACCGCCTGTATAAATATACATATAAACGCCTAATTCTTTTCCCTGACGTATGATATCATCTATTTCATCAAAGGAAAGGTTGAGCTTGTTGCCATATTCAGCTGCCCAACAGCCTGTACAATGAAGGTTGCAGGCACTTGTAGGATCAAGCAATATAGCCCATGGAATATTGCAGTTGTATTTCTCGCGCATTGCGTTCTGCTTCTTCCATCCCTGAAGATTTACATTAAAGAAAAAGTTATTGGAAATGGTCTTCATAACCTTAGGATCGATATCGTTTATTACATGACGGACGTATGGATAAAACTGATGGTTCGGGTCTGAAATCGCACTGCGGATAGCTTTACGCTGTGCAACAAAATCATTTCCCGCAAACTTGTCTGCCCAGTCCATAATCTTTAACATATTTTTGTCCGGGTCTTTATAAATGTAGTCGAACACCTTACTGAGTCCAAATTTTTCAAGCGAACTGATAGCTCCCATTTTCCCCTCCCGATTTTTTATAATAAGCACATGATTTAAACTTTCGCCCTTGTATCATTATATTTTAATTTCAAACTCGTGATTTTTCAATGTACAATATTCACGAGTTGTTTATTTTAACCAAAAAGGAGGCGGCATCAGCCGCCTCCAAAATAGTCAAATTTACGTCACAAAAGCCTATCATGCAATGGTATTCTTCCATGTAAGACCATATACAAGCTCCATAAACTTCTTAATCTCTTCTTTCATACGAAGACAAGCTTCTGTCTCTGTACTGTAGTGAGAAATGCCAACTTTATTTTTCTTGTCAGCAAAATAAACATTCCAGCCATCGCTCGCACGTTCAAGACAGATGCGGTTATTATGCGATCCGCTGAGACTATATATTTTCTTAGGTACAAGATGCTCTGATAAGAAAGTTCCTAATTCCTTTGTATTCATAACCTCTGCCTCCGTTTATTTTATCATTACTACTTCATGTAGTTTTAATTACTACATTCACTATAGCACATCTCCTCTGCTTTTGCAATAGTTTTTTTACTTAGTAAAGCCATACCTTATTCTTGTATTAAATGTTCACAATATAATCGGTTTTCATATCAGTTTTTATCGGTTAATTTATCAAGCAAAGTATGATATATTTATGTTGCGAATTAAAAAAGACATATTGTCTCAAAGGATATGGAGGAGAAAATGAAGTACGGATATTTTGATGACGAAAACAAAGAATATGTCATCACAAGACCTGATACCCCTGCAGCATGGGCAAATTATCTGGGTTCACCTGAATATGGTGCTCTTATAAGCAATAATGCAGGTGGTTACAGTTTCGTTAAAAGTGGTGCTGACGGAAGGATAATCAGATATATTTTCAATTATTTCGACCAGCCTGGCAGATACATTTACATAAGGGATAATGCATCCGGCGATTTCTGGTCAGCCTCATGGCAGCCAGTCGACAAAGACCTTAATGAATACAAGAGCGAATGCAGACACGGTACAGCTTATACAGTTATCAGTTCTGATTATTCAGGTATTCACACAGAAACTACATACTACGTTCCTCTCGGAAAAACCTATGAAGTCTGGAATTTAAAGATTACAAACAATTCTGACAAAGAAAGAGAATTAACCACAACAGGCTACTGCGAATTTACCAATCACAATAATTATGAGCAGGATCTTGTAAATATGCAGTATTCTCTGTATGTTACGCAAACATATTTCAACGGAAATTATATTCATCAGACAAGCAACGGAAATCTCAAAGTTCCTAATAAGGATGGTGAACCTGTAAATAATGCCTGCCTTGATAGATTTTTCGCTCTCACAGGTGCGCCTATTTCTTCCTATTGCGGCAGCAAGGACGAGTTTTTAGGTGCATACAGACAGTACAACAGACCAATAGGTGTTGAGCGAGGCGATCTTGGAAACAAACTTAATTTCTGTATGAACAGCTGTGGTGCTCTTTCTTCTGTTATAAAGCTTCAGCCTGGGGAAGCAAAAGAAATCACCTTTATACTTGGTATGAAGGATGATGACGAAGCCAAGCCTATCATTAAAGGATATGAAAACGATAAAGACCTCTGTCGCAAAGAATTAGAGGAATTAAAAACTTACTGGCATGAAAAACTTGGGCATTTTGTTATAAATACGCCTGATAAAGAATTTAATTCGATGATAAATGTATGGAACGCCTTTAACTGTTTCATCACATTTACATGGTCACGCGCTGCATCGTTTATATACTGCGGAATGAGAAATGGCTACGGGTATCGTGATACTGTTCAGGATATTCAGGGTGTTATACATCTTGATCCTGCCGCTGCAAAGGATCAGATAAGACTTATGCTTTCAGGTCTTGTTTCAACCGGCGGCGCCCTTCCTCTTGTTAAGTATACTCATAATCCTGGTCATGAAAAAACACCTGAAGACAAGGATTACGATAATGGCACATACCGTGCTGATGATGCACTTTGGCTTTTCCCTACAATATACAAATATATTGCTGAATCCGGAGACCTTGGTCTGCTTGATGAGGATATTCCCTATGCAGACAAGGGACATGACTCTATTTACGAGCATTTACAGAGAGTAATCCAGTTCTCAGAAACACATTGCGGAGCTCATGGTCTGCCAGCTGGTCTTTCCGCAGACTGGAACGACTGCCTGAACCTCGGTAAAAAAGGTGAATCTGTTTTCGTAGCCTTCCAGTTCTATATGGCAATGAGACTTATGTCTGAATTTGCAGAATACAAAAATGACACTGCTTTAAAGGCTGAACTCGAAAAGAAAATGTCCGTTCTCAAAGAAAAATTGAACACTGTATGCTGGGACGGAGACAGGTATGTAAGAGGTCTTTCTGAAAGTGGTCGTGTTATAGGATGCAAGGATAATATTGAAGGAAGTATGTGGCTCAACCCTCAGAGCTGGGCTGTTATTTCAGGCGGTGCAGATGCAGAAAAAGAAGATCTCGCCCTTGAAAACGTACACAAACTCCTTAACACTGAATTTGGTGCAATGCTTCTTACACCTTACCTTCATTCACATGCTCTTCCTGAAACCGGTGCTGTTTGCTATAACCCATCCGTCAAGGAAAATGGAGGTATATTCTCTCAGACTCAGGGTTGGATAATCTTAGCCGAAGCATTAAAGGGACATGGCAACAGAGCATTTGAATACTATTCAGAAAACTGCCCTGCTAAACAGAACGATAAAGCAGAAGTAAGAGTCCTTGAACCTTACATCTACGGTCAGTTCACCGAAGGAAGCGACAGCCCTGCTTTCGGACGTTCTCATGTGCACTGGCTTACAGGTACCGCATCTACAATGATGGTGGGTTCAGTGGAAGGTATACTTGGTATGAGACCTGATCTTTTCGGTCTTAATATTGAACCTTCCATTCCATCAGAGTGGGATGAATTTACAATTGAAAAAGATTTCAGAGGAAAGCACCTTTCAATATCTGTAAAAAATCCTTCTCATAAGGAGTCTGGTTTTACATCAATGACAGTAAATGGTGAAAAATATGATAAGCCTTATATCCCGGCTGATAAACTCGCAGCTGAAAACAAGGTTGAATTAGTTCTTTAAAACAACACTTCATTGCTTCACAATATAGATATAGCAAAGGGTGTCCGGAGGTATTCCGGACACCCTTTTTATAGTAAGCAAAAAATACTTGTTCTTACTAAATTATGCTTCTTTTAAGTACAAAAAGAGGACTCTCTATTAAGAGAATCCTCTTTAAATCTTAAATAAGATTATTCGATGATAGAAACAACCTTACCTGATCCTACAGTACGGCCACCTTCACGAATAGCGAAAGAAAGACCCATTTCCATAGCGATTGGGTGGATAAGATCGATAGTCATTTCGATGTTATCACCAGGCATGCACATTTCTGTGCCTTCTGGAAGATTGATTATACCAGTAACGTCTGAAGTTCTGAAATAGAACTGTGGACGATAGTTGTTGAAGAAAGGTGTATGACGACCACCTTCATCCTTGGTAAGTACGTAAACCTGAGCTGTGAACTTCTTATGGCACTCTACAGTGCTTGGCTTACAAAGAACTTCACCTCTCTCGATCTCGTCACGGTTAACACCACGGAGAAGAGCACCGATGTTATCACCAGCCTGAGCGTAATCAAGACTCTTACGGAACATCTCGATACCTGTAGCTGTTGTCTTTCTATTTTCCTTAGAACCACCAACGATTTCAAGTTCGTCATTAAGACGAAGCTCACCACGCTCTACACGGCCAGTAGCAACAGTACCACGACCGGTAATTGTGAATACGTCTTCTACAGGCATAAGGAATGGCTTATCGTTATCACGAACTGGCTCTTTGATATAATCATCAACAGTGTCCATAAGTCTCATGATACGATCGCCCCAGTTATCATCTGGGTTCTCAGCATCAACAGGATCACCACTTGCCATCTTAGCAGGCTGTGTAGAATCCTGAAGTGCCTGGAAAGCTGAACCTCTAACGATTGGGCAGCCTTCAAAACCATATTCCTCAAGCTGTTCAGTAACTTCCATTTCTACGAGATCAAGAAGTTCTGGGTCATCGACCATATCACACTTGTTAAGGAATACTACGATATAAGGAACACCTACCTGACGAGCAAGAAGGATGTGCTCCTTTGTCTGAGCCATAACACCATCAGTAGCTGCAACAACAAGGATACCACCATCCATCTGAGCAGCACCAGTGATCATGTTCTTAACGTAATCTGCATGTCCTGGGCAGTCAACGTGTGCGTAATGTCTCTTCTCAGTCTCATACTCAACGTGAGCAGTAGAAATGGTTATACCTCTTTCTCTTTCCTCTGGAGCCTTGTCGATCTGATCGAATGCAACTGCGTCATCAATGTGAAGTCTCTCTGAGAGAACCTTTGTGATAGCAGCAGTAAGTGTAGTTTTACCATGGTCTACGTGACCAATGGTTCCAATATTTACATGTGGTTTTGTTCTTTCGAACTTCTGCTTTGCCATGTTAATATCCTCCTAAAAAATTGTTCTTTTCAGAACACCAACTGTTCTAATTATATTGCAAAACGTGGATATTTGCAAGCTAATTCTAATTATTGTCGGTGGCAAAAGTATCTGCCACCGACTTAATGATATGCGGCCGGCACATATCATGTGCTCTATGCCACTATTATCACTTTAATTACTTCTTATTCTTTGCAAGTTCCTCAGCTCTTGCTGAAAGAACCTTCTCCTGAACGTTCTTAGGAACTGCTTCATAATGATCAAAGAACATTGAGTAGTTACCACGACCCTGAGTCTTGGAACGGAGGTCGGTTGCATAACCGAACATCTCTGCAAGTGGCACCATAGCCTTTACAAGCTTGCCGTTACCAACATCTTCCATACCCTCTACACGGCCACGACGTGAGTTAACATCGCCGATAACATCGCCCATGTATTCTTCAGGCATAGTAACTTCTACCTTCATGATAGGTTCGATAAGTACAGACTTACCCTTCTGCATAGCATCCTTCATAGCCATAGAACCAGCGATGTGGAATGCCATTTCTGAAGAATCGACTTCATGATATGAACCATCATAAACGTTAGCGTGAACACCCATTACAGGATATCCGCCAAGGATACCAGCATGAGCTGCTTCTTCGATACCATCGAAGATAGGCTGGATATATTCCTTAGGAATATTACCACCAACTACAGTAGATTCACATGTAACTGTCTCCTCACCGTTGTAATCAAGAGGTGAAAACTTAACCTTACAGTGACCATACTGTCCACGACCACCTGACTGTCTTACGAACTTAGCTTCAACGTCACAAGGTTCTGTGATAGCTTCTCTGTATGCAACCTGAGGAGCACCAACATTAGCTTCTACGTTAAATTCACGAAGAAGACGGTCAACGATGATCTCAAGATGAAGCTCACCCATTCCGGCGATGATTGTCTGACCTGTTTCCTGATCAGTATGAGCGCGGAATGTAGGATCTTCTTCTGCAAGCTTTGCAAGAGCATCAACAAGCTTACCCTGACCTGCCTTTGTCTTAGGCTCGATAGCAAGCTCGATAACAGGATCTGGGAATTCCATTGACTCAAGGATAACAGGATGCTGCTCATCACAGAGTGTATCACCTGTTGTAGTTACCTTAAGACCTACTGCTGCAGCGATATCACCTGAGAATACTTCCTCAAGTTCTGATCTCTTGTTAGCGTGCATCTGAAGGATACGACCAACTCTTTCCTTCTTATCCTTTGTAGAATTAAGTACATAAGAGCCTGACTTGCATGTACCACTATATACACGGATAAACGCAAGCTTTCCTACGAAAGGATCGGTCATGATCTTGAATGCAAGAGCTGAGAAAGGTTCTTCATCAGAAGACTTTCTTGTCATTTCATTGCCATCAAGATCTGTACCCTTGATATCCGGTACGTCTGTAGGTGCAGGCATATATTCGATAACGGCATCAAGAAGCTTCTGAACACCCTTATCACGATATGCTGAACCACAAAGTACAGGAATTGCTGTACCAGCAATAGTAGCCGCACGAAGAGCCTTCTTTAATGTTGGAACATCTGGCTCCTCGCCATCAAGATACATCATCATGAGTTCATCATCGAGCTCACAGATGCTCTCGATAAGCTTTGTGTGATATTCTTCACACTGATCTTTCATATCATCAGGGATTTCCTTGATGACGATATTCTGGCCCTTATCTCCTTCGAAATAATAAGCCTCCATCTCAAAAAGATCTACAAGACCCGCAAATGTATCCTCTTTACCGATAGGTAACTGAAGGATTATAGGGTTCTTTCCAAGTTTAGTTCTGATCTGATTAGCTGAGCCAAGGAAATCTGCTCCGATGATATCCATCTTGTTGATGAATGCCATACGAGGAACATTATACTTGTCAGCCTGGCGCCATACGTTCTCTGACTGTGGCTCAACACCGCCCTTAGCATCGAAGACACCAACAGCACCGTCAAGTACACGGAGTGAACGCTCTACTTCTACAGTAAAGTCTACGTGTCCTGGTGTATCAATAATGTTGATACGGTTCTCAGGAGCACCAGCCTTTGGCTTACCATGATCTTCAAGAGTCCAATGGCATGTTGTAGCGGCAGATGTAATGGTAATACCTCTTTCCTGCTCCTGTTCCATCCAGTCCATGGTAGCAGTACCTTCGTGAGTATCACCTATCTTATAATTAACACCGGTATAATACAGGATACGCTCTGTAAGAGTTGTCTTACCTGCATCGATATGAGCCATAATACCGATGTTTCTGGTTCTTTCCAGTGGATATTCTCTAGTAGCCAAAAATATTTCCTCCTATTACCAACGATAGTGAGCAAATGCCTTGTTGGCCTCTGCCATCTTGTGCATATCCTCTTTTCTCTTAACAGCTGAACCTGTATTGTTGATAGCGTCAAGGATCTCATTGGCAAGTCTTTCTTCCTGGGTCTTCTCACCTCTCTGACGAGAGTATACTGTGAGCCAGCGAAGTGCGAGTGTCTGTCTTCTTTCTGGTCTGATCTCGACTGGTACCTGATATGTAGCACCACCGATACGTCTGGCCTTTACTTCGAGAACAGGCATTATGTTGTTAAGAGCTTCTTCAAAAGCATCAACGGCCTTCTTGCCGCTCTTCTCTTCAACTTTTGCGAATGCTCCGTAAACGATCTTCTGTGCAACACCCTTCTTACCGTCAAGCATGATGTTATTAATAAGCTTAGTAACAATCTTGCTGTTGTAAACAGGATCTGCAAGAACATCTCTTTTAACTATATGTCCTTTACGTGGCACGGTTCTTCCCTCCTAAACAGAATACTGATCTTCAGATTCAAAGGTACTCACTACCCTGCCGGGTGACCCCTCAACAGGCAGTGTTCGTGTCCGGTTGAAATCGATCTTATATATTATATAAGGGCGAAACTAATCCGGCACTTTTAATCCTTAAATCTCTAATCGTACGTGGTTAATTATTTAGACTCCTTTGGTCTCTTGGCACCGTACTTACTACGAGCCTGACGTCTCTTGGCAACACCTGCTGTATCAAGTGTACCACGAACGATGTGATATCTTGTACCTGGAAGGTCCTTAACTCTGCCTCCACGGATAAGAACAACGCTGTGTTCCTGAAGGTTGTGACCTTCACCTGGAATGTAGCTTGTTACTTCGATACCGTTTGAAAGACGCACTCTCGCAATCTTACGAAGAGCTGAATTAGGCTTCTTAGGTGTAGCAGTTCTAACTGCTGTGCAGACACCTCTCTTCTGTGGAGAACTTGTCTCAATTGTTGTCTTTCTGAGTGAGTTAACTCCTACGTGAAGAGCAGGAGACTTTGACTTCTTTGCAGATGTCTGTCTTCCCTTTCTTACGAGCTGATTAAAAGTTGGCATTAATTTCACCTCCTGTTTCAAAAATAAAATAACTGTGCGTCTATACCGACACACAGTTATTTATTATAAACCTGCTTTTCTATACTGTCAAGGATTTTTTTATCGATCAAGCTTCATCATCATCTGACTCAACTGTTAAAAAATCATTGGCATCATCCTCTGCCTTATATTCAGGAAAGTCCTTGATAAGTCCATCTTCATCCGCATCGAGACTGTCATCATCTGATTCCATTCTCGTATCTGTATCAAGTTTAACTGAACGATAGTACTTCATTCCTGTACCGGCAGGAATAAGCTTACCTATTATAACATTTTCCTTGATACCATTAAGATGATCGATCTTACCCTTTATGGCAGCATCCGTAAGAACTCTGGTTGTTTCCTGGAAGGATGCAGCTGCAAGGAAGGAATCTGTAGCAAGAGAAGCCTTCGTGATACCAAGCATTACCTGCTTTCCTTCAGCTGTCTCAAATCCTTCAGCTTCGAGCTGTTCATTAAGTTCCTCGAACTCAATCTTGTCAACAAGAGTTCCCGGAAGATAATCCGTATCTCCCTGTTTTTCGATTCTTATCTTCTTCATCATCTGGTGGATGATCATTTCGATATGCTTATCTGCAATCTCAACACCCTGAAGACGATAAACTCTCTGAACTTCCTTGAGAATGTAGTTCTGAGAAGCGGCAACACCCTTTATCTTGAGAATGTCATGTGGATTGACACTACCTTCTGTAATCTCATCACCGGCTTCAAGTACTGCACCTTCATAGATATCCGGCTTAAGTCTTGAGCCAAATGGTATAAGATAAGTCTTGCTTTCACCAGTTTCATCATCGGTTACTACAACTTCTCTCTTCTTACCTTCCTGAATTGATACCTTACCAGGTATCTCTGTGATAATTGCAAGTCCCTTAGGTTTACGAGCTTCAAAAAGCTCCTCTACTCTTGGAAGACCCTGTGTAATATCACCACCGGCAAGACCACCTGCATGGAAGGTTCTCATGGTAAGCTGTGTACCAGGTTCACCGATTGACTGGGCAGCAATTACACCGACTGCTTCACCAACCTGAACAGGCTGTCTTGTTGCCATATTTGCGCCGTAGCACTTTGCGCAGACACCAAGATGTGAACGGCAAGAAAGAACTGTACGTATCTTGACCTTTGCCTTTCTTCCCTGTTCCTGAATCTTCTTTGTTGCAACTATTCTTGCAGCTCTCTTAGGTGTGATCATCTGATCTTTTTCAACAATCACGTCTCCGTTATCATCAAGTATCCTGTCGCAGGAATATCTTCCTGTGATTCTTTCTTCAAGACTTTCGATAAGCTCATTGCCTTCATAGAAAGCCTCAACCTCGATACCAGGAATTTCTTTCTTATTTACTGCACAATCAGTTTCTCTTATGATAAGTTCCTGAGATACATCAACCAGTCGTCTTGTAAGATAACCTGAGTTGGCAGTACGAAGAGCTGTATCTGAAAGTCCCTTTCTACCACCATGTGCAGAAATGAAGTACTCCAGTACATCCATTCCTTCACGGAAGTTTGACTTGATAGGAAGTTCGATTGTACGTCCCTGTGTATCCGCCATAAGACCACGCATACCGGCAAGCTGTTTGATCTGCTGATCAGAACCACGGGCACCGGAATGAGCCATCATGTAGATATTATTGTAATGATCAAGATGTTCCATAAGAGCATCTCTTATCTTATCATCACAGGTATTCCATGTCTCAATTACTGCCTTATAACGCTCTTCTTCTGTAAGAAGACCTCTGCGGAAATTCTTTGTTATATCCTTTACTGTCTTTTCTGCCTGCTCAAGATATTCCTGCTTTTCCGGCGGAACTGTCATATCAGACACTGATACAGTAATACCTGAAAGTGTTGAATATTTATAACCTAATGCCTTGACTCTGTCAAGGATTTCTGCTGTCTTGGTTGCTCCAAGATTAGCCATACATCTTTCAAAGATTCCCTTAAGTTCCTTCTTTCTTACAAGGAAATCAACTTCAAGATCAAGTGCCTTTTCCGGGTCAGTCCTGTCAACGTAACCAAGATTCTGTGAAATCGCCTCGTTGAAAATGAAACGTCCAAGTGTAGACTTGATAACCTTGCTTATATGGTTGCCGTTTGCATCCTTGCCTTCACGTCTTACATTTATCTCAGCCTGAAGTGTAATATATCCGTTTTCATAAGCAAGAATTGCTTCCTCTACGCTTGAAAAATATTTTCCTTCACCCTTGTCGCCAGGCTTTACCATGGTAATGTAGTAAACGCCAAGTACCATATCCTGAGTAGGAACAGCAACTACTCCACCATCGGAAGGCTTAAGAAGGTTGTTTGGTGAAAGCAGAAGGAATCTGCATTCAGCCTGAGCCTCTACTGAAAGTGGAAGGTGAATAGCCATCTGGTCACCATCGAAGTCGGCATTGAATGGTGTACATGCAAGTGGATGAAGTCTTAATGCCTTACCTTCTACAAGAACCGGTTCAAATGCCTGAATACCTAGTCTGTGAAGAGTAGGCGCACGGTTCAGCATAACAGGATGATCCTGAATTACATCTTCAAGCACATCCCATACTTCTATCTGCTGACGTTCTACCATCTTCTTGGCAGACTTTATATTATGTGCGATATTTCTTGAAACAAGTTCCTTCATAACAAATGGCTTAAAAAGCTCGATCGCCATTTCCTTAGGAACACCGCACTGATAAATCTTAAGATCTGGACCTACAACGATAACTGAACGTCCTGAATAGTCAACACGCTTACCGAGAAGGTTCTGACGGAAACGTCCCTGCTTACCCTTAAGCATATCCGAAAGAGACTTAAGAGCACGATTGCCAGGTCCTGTAACAGGACGGCCGCGGCGACCATTATCTATAAGTGCATCTACTGCTTCCTGAAGCATTCTCTTTTCATTACGAACGATAATATCAGGAGCTCCAAGTTCAAGAAGTCTCTTAAGACGGTTATTTCTGTTGATGATACGACGATAAAGATCATTCATATCACTTGTAGCAAAACGACCGCCATCAAGCTGTACCATAGGACGAAGATCCGGCGGAAGTACTGGAATAACTGTAAGTACCATCCACTCCGGCTTCTGACCAGACTGTCTGAATGCTTCTACAACATCAAGTCTCTTTATTATTCTTGCTTTCTTCTGTCCGCTAGCATCCTTTAACTCATTCTTAAGATCTACAGATTCCTTTTCAAGGTCTATCTCTCTTAAAAGTTCAAGGATAGATTCCGCGCCCATGCCTGCGCGGAACCCATTGCCATACTTTTCGTAGGCTTCTCTGTATTCTTTCTCTGAAAGAACCTGCTTATATGTAAGATCTGTTTCACCCTTGTCAAGAACTATATATGAAGCAAAGTAAAGTACCTTTTCAAGTACTCTTGGTGAAAGATCAAGGATAAGTCCCATACGGCTTGGAATACCCTTGAAATACCAAATATGTGATACAGGAGCCGCAAGTTCGATATGTCCCATACGTTCACGACGTACAGTAGCTTTTGTAACCTCAACTCCGCATCGATCACAGATAACACCCTTATAACGGATCTTCTTATACTTTCCGCAGTGACATTCCCAGTCCTTGGTTGGTCCAAAGATCTTTTCGCAGAAAAGTCCGTCTTTTTCAGGTTTAAGTGTCCTGTAGTTTATAGTCTCAGGTTTTTTTACCTCACCATGTGACCATTCTTTGATCTTTTCAGGTGATGCCAGACCGATCTTTATGGCATCATAAGTGACCGGCTGAACATTCTCTACGCCTAATTCTGGCATTTGTGTATCTCCCTTCTTATCAATCGTCAGGACAGTTTATATCAGTTATCATCGTCAAGCGAACTCATATCGTCGTCATCAAAGAAGCTGTCTGCTTCATCAGCATCTGCAAAGAAATTATCTTCTTCGATCGTTCCGGCTGAAACATTATCACTATCAAGCTCTTCCGGTGTACCTTTTTGGAAACCGTTGTTTCCTGCAGGATCACTGTCGAAAGTAAATGTTTCATCACTTTCAATGAGAGGTGTAAGTTCTTCGTCGCCGTAATCTATATTCTCTGTCATCTTCACTTCGTTGCCATTTTCATCAAGTACGGTAACATCAAGTGCAAGTGACTGAAGTTCCTTTAAAAGTACCTTAAATGATTCCGGTATACCAGGTTCACTGATATTTTCACCCTTTATAATAGCTTCGTATGTCTTGACACGACCAACAACATCATCAGACTTGACAGTAAGGATTTCCTGAAGTGTATAGGCAGCACCATAAGCCTCGAGTGCCCAAACCTCCATTTCTCCGAAACGCTGTCCACCAAACTGTGCTTTACCACCAAGTGGCTGCTGTGTAACTAATGAATATGGTCCGGTTGAACGGGCATGAATCTTATCATCTACAAGATGGTGGAGTTTGAGGTAATTCATGAAACCGATTGTTGTAGGACCGTCAAAAGGCTGACCTGTACGACCATCTCTCAAGAGAACCTTACCATCATCTGAAATAGGCACTCCATACCATTCTTTTCTTGATTCTGTGTGAGTCATGAGGTAATTCATGACTTCATCGCTCAACTGATCTTTATATTTTTCTTTAAACTCAGTAAGATCCATGTTGACATAGTCATTTGCCATCTTCATTGTGTCCTCGATATCTTCCTCGGTCGCACCATTAAAGATAGGTGTTGTAACCTTGAAGCCAAGAACCTGGGCAGCAAGTGAAAGATGTATCTCGAGCACCTGTCCGATGTTCATTCGGGAAGGTACGCCGAGAGGATTAAGTACGATATCAAGAGGACGACCATTTGGAAGGAATGGCATATCCTCAACAGGAAGCACTCTTGAAACTACACCCTTGTTACCATGACGACCTGCCATCTTATCGCCGACTTGAATCTTTCTCTTCTGAGCTATATAAACGCGAACACTTTCATTTACTCCAGGAGGAAGTTCATCTCCATTCTCCCTTGTAAATACCTTGGCATCTACAATGATACCATACTCGCCGTGTGGTACTCTGAGTGATGTATCTCTGACTTCTCTTGCCTTCTCACCAAAGATCGCACGAAGAAGTCTTTCTTCTGCTGTAAGCTCTGTTTCTCCCTTTGGAGTTACCTTGCCGACAAGAATATCACCGGCTCTTACTTCAGCACCGATTCTTATTATTCCGCGTTCGTCAAGATCCTTAAGAGCATCATCGCCTACGCCAGGAACATCCCTTGTTATCTCTTCAGGTCCAAGCTTGGTATCACGTGATTCACATTCAAATTCTTCAATGTGAACCGATGTGTACATATCGTCTCTTACGAGTCTTTCTGAAATAAGAACGGCATCCTCGTAATTGTAGCCTTCCCATTCCATAAATCCTATGAGAGGATTCTTACCAAGTCCAAGCTCACCGCCTGCTGTTGAAGGGCCATCTGCTATGACCTGTCCGGCCTTTATATGGTCGTCCTTATATACTATAGGTCTCTGATTTATGCATGTTCCCTGGTTACTTCTGGCAAACTTCTGAAGTTTATATGTAACTGTCTTTTTATCATCATCATTCTTTACAACGATATGATCAGAGCACGCTGAAAGAACTGTTCCATCAGCTTCTGCTATCACGCAGACTCCTGAATCCTTTGCAACCTTCTCTTCAAGACCTGTTGAAACAACCGGTGACTCTGTAAAAAGAAGAGGAACTGCCTGACGCTGCATGTTCGATCCCATGAGAGCACGATGTGCATCATCATTCTGAAGGAAAGGAATCATTGATGTAGCAACAGAGAATACCATTCTTGGTGAAACGTCCATAAGGTCGATACGTCTCTTGTCGTATGTGGATGTTTCCTCTCTGAAACGGCCTGAAACAGCATCATTGATGAAGTGTCCCTGTTCATCGAGAGGCTCATTTGCCTGAGCAACGATAAACTTGTCTTCTTCATCCGCTGTAAGATAAACTACATCTTCTGTAACAACAGGGTTGTTCTTATCAGTTTTATCAACCTTACGATAAGGTGCCTCTACAAAACCATACTGGTTTATCCTTGCATAGCAGGCAAGTGAGTTAATAAGACCAATGTTAGGACCCTCGGGAGTCTCAACAGGGCACATGCGTCCATAATGTGTATAATGAACGTCGCGGACTTCGAATCCGGCACGATCTCTTGAAAGACCGCCAGGTCCGAGGGCTGAAAGACGTCTCTTATGAGTAAGTTCACCAAGAGGGTTGTTCTGATCCATAAACTGCGACAGCTGTGAACTACCAAAGAATTCCTTTACTGACGCAGTTACCGGCTTGATATTTATAAGTGTCTGTGGCTGTACACTTGCAGTATCCTGAGTGGTCATTCTTTCACGGACAACTCTTTCCATACGTGAAAGACCTATACGGTACTGGTTCTGAAGAAGTTCACCTACGCAGCGGATACGTCTGTTGCCAAGGTGATCGATATCATCATCATTACCGATACCATATTCAAGATGCATATTATAATTTATAGAAGCAAATATATCTTCTCTTGTTATGTGCTTAGGGATAAGCTCATGGATATGATCCTTTATGGCATTCTTAAGCTCATCGCTTCCTGTATCGCCAGGGAACTCATCCATAATCTCTTTAAGTACAGGATAGTAGACATCTTCTGTGACTCTTACACTTTCCTTATCGATATCAGGATAATATGTAGCAAAGTCTACCATCATATTGGAAAGAACCTTTACATTTCTTTCGTTTGTCTGTACCCATACAAAAGGAACTGCCGCATTCTGGATTTCATCTGCAATAGCATCGGTAACGACTGTATCCTTTTCTGCGATAATCTCGCCTGTTTCCTCGTTCACAACATCCTCTGCAAGAGTAAATCCTGTGATTCTGTTGTGGAGTGCAAGCTTTTTATTGAACTTATAACGACCTACCTTGGCAAGATCATATCTCTTAGGATCGAAGAACATGCCTTCAAGAAGGCTTCTTGCGCTGTCTACTGCAAGCGGCTCACCCGGACGCAGTTTCTTATAAAGTTCAAGGAGACCATCTGTATAGTTGTCTGACGGATCCTTGCCAAAACTTGCCTCAATCTTTGGCTCCTCGCCAAACATATCGATAATTTCCTGATTGGTTCCAACTCCAAGTGCTCTGAGAAGAACGGTGATAGGAACTTTTCTGTTACGATCGACACGAACATAGAATACATCATTCGAATCTGTTTCATATTCAAGCCATGCTCCACGGTTAGGAATAACCTGGGATGAGAAGAGTTTCTTACCGATCTTATCATTTGATATAGTAAAATATATACCAGGGGAACGTACAAGCTGACTGACTATTACACGTTCAGCACCATTGATGACAAAGGTACCATTATCTGTCATGAGAGGAAGATCTCCCATGAAAATGTCCTTTTCAATGATCTCGCCGTTCTCTTTGTTCTGAAGCCTAACTTTAACTTTTAAAGGAGCCGCAAATGTTGCATCACGCTCCTTACATTCTTCTATTGAATACTTATATTCATCTTTCAGGAGTTCATATCCTACAAATTCCAGTGAAAGATGACCTGAGAAATCTTCAATAGGAGAAATGTCGTCAAATACTTCTTTTAATCCTTCTTCAAGAAACCAGTCATAGGAATCTTTCTGAACTTCAATAAGATTAGGCATATCCAGGACTTCATCCTGTTTAGCATAATTCATCCTTATTCCTGTTCCGGCTTTGATCGGGCGTATAGTGTTCTTGTTCATTGACGTTTTACCCCTTGTACTGCTGATTAAAAAGTTTCGTTGAAAGACTTTGCAAATTGCATTTTTTGTGGTATAATATTATATGAACGAGCAAAGTAAACCACAATAGTGCAACTTATATAATACCACTATTTTTTCAACTTGTCAACACTATAAAAGCCCTGTCTGTATTTCATTACAGACAGGGCTTTTTTAATTATATATACTGCATTCAAGAGCTAACCGACCATTTTATACTATCTTGACTATTGTAAGGGTCTTGTTTTTCGAAAGGTCAATGAAACGTTCTCCATCTGCCACAACAGGTCTTGAAAGGCTTCTTGGATTTATCATGACTATCTTAGCCCGCGTTCCATCCGACAGCATGCACCAGTCGCCGACATGGCTTCTCACCATATGGTCAAGGAAAGTCATTATATAACCGGTATCATATTTCTGATAGCCTTCCATTTCATATATTTCAGCAACCTGGAACGGAGACTGATCATCTCTGTAGGCCCTCTGTGAAGTTATGGCATCATAAGCATCTACTATAGTTATAAGCTTTGCATACTTATCAATCTCATTTCCTATAAGTCCATTAGGATATCCGCTTCCATCACATTTTTCATGATGCTGAAGAGTGGCATTGAGAATACGGTCATCATCGACAACCTTTTTAAGGATATCATATCCGCTCTGCGGGTGCTGTTTTACAACATCATACTGATCATCTGTAAGCTTGCGCGGACTGCCAAGTATGCTTGAAGGTATGGTGACTTTTCCTATATCATATAAAAGCCCGCACACTCCCGCTATTTCAACCTCTTCCGGTGTAAATTTAAGCCACTTTGCAAGCTGGGTGGCGATAAGAGCAGCGTCAAGAGCATGAACAAAAGTTGCATCCTGACTATCATCCGCATTGATAACTGCATCAAGCACAGGAGTCCCCTTAAGTGATGACTGAAGACTGTTAACTATGCGCTTCGACGATACAATAAGATCTTCTTTCAGGTTTCCGCTTATAATATCACCGTAAAGTTTTCTTAATTCAAAAGCTTTTTCAGCAAAAGCCTTTTTAAATTCCTTGAACTCAGGATTTTCTTTAAGCTTTGCATTATAAGTCAGTTCCTTTGAATCAAGGTAATCATTCTCCTCTATAGCATCTTCGGGTTCTCTTATGGAGACAAAATTCACCTTATTGCTACGAAGCATTTTGACAGCCTCTTCTGTCACAGGATCACCTGCGTTAAGCACAAGAAGACCACTGTCTGTATAAACATCCTTACCGATTACCATTCCCGGAGTCAGTTCTGTGGTTGCTCTCAGTTTCATAAAAACCCCCTAATCCTGCCCTTTTTATGCAAGCTTATATATGAACATTATGCAACATAGAACTTCAAAAGTCAATAATTCCCTTAACCAAATTTCAGATTACTTAATACAATATAAGAGTTATCGTAAACGAAATAAATAATTTCGTTTACAATAAACGTCGCCGAGAATTATTGCTGGATAGAGCAAGCTCTATCCGCAATTATTTTCTTCGCTTACTATAAAATATTATTGTATCAA
>CADBPM010000049.1 GCA_902796595.1 uncultured Lachnospiraceae bacterium
AAATAATTGCGGATAGAGCTTGCTCTATCCAGCAATAATTCTCGGCGACGTTTATCGTAAACGAAATTATTTATTTCGTTTACGATACCTTGAATGAGAATGATTAGTCTGCTATAGTTAGAGTATAAAAATGTTTTGGGGGTTGATATGATACAACTGGGTTTAAGATTTCATGATTCTAAAGAAGTTCCATTTCCGGAAAGGGCAAAGCTTGTAAAAGAGCAGGGCTTTTCATGTGTGCACATTGCCTTAAGTAAAACTGCGGGACTTCCTGCAAAAAGAGAAATGCTTACACCGGGATATGCTGACTGGATCAGACACCGTTTTGATGAAGCTGGACTTGATGTGGCAGTTCTGGGCTGCTATCTTAATCTTGCTCATCCCGACCGTATGGTTGTGAGGGATACGCAGAAGACTTATGAAGCACATCTCAGATTTGCTGCCAAGGCAGGCATTGGCATGGTCGGTACAGAAACCGGTGCTCCAAATGAGACATATTCTTATGATAAGGAAGCATGCCATAGTGAGGAAGCATTGAGGATATTTATAAATAACCTAAAACCTGTTGTGAAATATGCTGAAAAATGTGGCACTATCCTTGCCATTGAACCTGTATACAGGCATATTGTGTGGAATCCGAGACGTGCAAGAATAGTGCTTGATGCTATAGATTCTCCGAATCTGCAGATTATCTTTGATCCGGTAAACCTGCTTCATCCGGATAACCTTGATCACAAGGATGAAGTTCTTGCCGAGGCAATGGACTTGCTTGCTCCAGAGATAGCAATGATTCATCTTAAAGATTATACATATAAAGACGGAAAGATGGAAAGTATGGGCTGTGGTCTTGGTGAAATGGACTATGATGATATAATTAGATTCGCACTTACAAAGAAGCCTTATATTCAGGCAACTTTAGAGGATACCAGACCGGAAAGTGCAAAGCAGTGCAGAAAGTATATAGAAGATATTGAGGCACGTATTGAAAAAGAAATAAAGTAACAAAGAGAAGCCACCCATGTGCATTTATAAGGGTGGCTTTTTTCTTTATATTTTTTTTCTTGCAGCTTCAAGCTTGACTTCGTCGATATTTCCCTGAGCAATGGTATTATTTACCCAAAGCTTCAATGATTCTACTGCTGTTGAAATCTGCTCCAGTCTGTCTTGGATTTTTGCAAAGTCATGCAGTTCGTCGTCACTTATCTTTCCGTCGGCTGTTATTTCGATAAGCCTGTTTTTTTCAGAATCAATTTCATTTAAAGAAGCCAACATTTTCAAGATGATTTCAGACAGATTGCGAAGTTCTATAGGCTTCATCGTCTGCTTTCCGATCACACATTCGTGGGTGCAGTAGTAGTTGCACAGTTCAGGATGCTTATATGCGTTTGCCATAGCAAGTATATCTTCAGGCTGAGGAAGTACCTCACCGTATTCTATTTTTTCAAGTCTGCTTTCAGAGGTGACATCTAAAAGCTCTGCGGCTTCTGAACGTGTAAGGTGTTTTTCCTCTTCTCTTATTTGAAAATATATATTTTTATCTTTTTTGATTGATCTTTTTCCCATGAGTTCTCCTATGCAGTTGTATTTGTTGTTGGTGTTACTATTATAACACATTCTTAATTCCTGTAAAATAGAGAATTAGGGGGGTCTAATTCCTCATTATATAAGTTGAAATATGCTGTAGTATAATTTATGATATATACATAACAATTAACTCCTTTTAAAGGAAGAAATGAGAGGACGCTATGTTTAAAAAAGAGAACTCTGATAACCCTAAGACGAATGTAAAGATTTCAAAAGCGTTGATCTTACCTGTCGTGATAGTGGTGCTTGCACTGCTTATCATTTCAAACGGCATGTTTACTGTGTCAGAGCAGGAGCAGGCAGTTGTAACAATGTTCGGAAAGGTCATCGACACCAAAAGCGCAGGACTTTATTTCAAAATTCCCTTTTTACAGAGTGTACACAAGGTAAGCACAGTTACCAAAGGTATTGCTGTAGGTTACCAGAAAAGTGCCGAAAGAGTTGACGATTCAGAAAATCCGGCTGACGAGCCTTATGACGAGTCTGAATCACTTATGATCACTTCAGATTTTAATTTTGTAAACATTGATTTCTACATTGAATACAGAGTAAGTGATCCTGTTAAGTATCTTTACACTGCAAGCAATCCGGAGGTAATCTTTCGAAATCTTGCCAGAGCAAGCATCCGCTCTACTGTAGTTAATTACAAGGTTGACGATGTTATCACAACAGGCAAGAGCAAGATTCAGGCAGAGGTAAAGGATAAGCTGACCCGCGAACTGCAGAAGCAGGATATAGGATTAACAGTTGTAAATGCTTCTATTCAGGATGCAGAACCACCTACGAATGATGTTAAGGCTGCATTCAAGGCTGTTGAAACAGCTAAACAGGAGGCAGATACAGCGATCAACAATGCAAAAGCATATCAGAGCGAGCAACTTCCGAAAGCAGCCGCAAGTGCAGATAAGATAATAAAGGATGCAGAAGCAAAGAAGGAATCAAGGATCGCAGAGGCCGAGGGTCAGTTATCCAGATTTAATGATACATATAAGGAGTACAAGAATTATCCGCTTATAACAAAGAAGAGGATGTTCTATGAAACACTGGAGGATGTACTTCCTGAATTAAAGGTGATCATTACAGATGGAAATACTCAGACACTTTACCCTATAGAGAAATTTTCCGAAGGAGTAAAAGAAGATTTGAGTGCGGTCAAAGAAAGTTCTGACTCTGTAAAAAATAATACAAAAGGCGATTCATCCGATAAATAAGAAAGGCAAATGAAATGAAGAAAAAGATAGCAGGTGCTGCAGTAGGTTTTATTGCTATTGCACTTATAATATTTCTTATAAACAGTTTATATACTGTAAGACAGAATACCTACGCTGTAGTAAGCCAGTTTGGAAAGATTGTGGATGTAAAGGATAGCCCCGGCATTTATATTAAAAATCCGTTTGTTCAGAATGTAAGAATGATAGATGGCATGACGCAGATCTATGATATTGCTCCAAGTGACGTAATGACAAGCGATAAAAAGAGCATGATCGCAGATCTCTATATACTTTGGAGAGTAGAAGACCCTAAGAAGTTTGTAAAAACTCTTTCTGCAAACAAAAACAACGCAAAGGACAGAGCAGGAGTATCAGTTTACAATGCAGCAAAATCTGCCATATCCTCTATGACTCAGGATGAGCTTATTGCGGCAAGAGGTGAAAAGCTCACTGCAACTATTACCGAAGAGGCTGACAAAGATATGGAGGAGTACGGGATAAAGATCCTTCAGGCACAGATAAAGTCACTTGACCTTCCGGATGATAATAAGGAAGCTGTTTACAATCGAATGATCTCAGAAAGAAATAATATTGCTGCAGCATACAAGGCAGAGGGCGAATCCAAGGCGCAGCAGATTAAGAATGATACCAATAAGCAGGTCACTGTAAAGCAGGCAGATGCAAGAAAGCAGGCTGCAAAGCTTGAGGCAGAAGGCGAAGCAGAATATATGAAGATAATGAAGGATGCATACAATGATCCTGAAAAGGCAAAATTTTTTAATTTCACAAGAAGCCTTGATGCTCTGAAAGTATCGCTTAAGGGAAATAATAAGACGATCATGCTTGATAAAAATTCTGAACTTGCAAAGCTTATCTATGGCTCTGGTCTGGAGTGATACGGGCTTTGAAATAGCAGAGAAGTATTAAAATTCCAAAGAGCTAGGAAACGGCAAAGTCTACCTGTAAACTTTGCCGTTTTTTTCTGCTTACTGGTTGAAATGAGTCAGTCCGTCCTCTACGATCTTCTCACAAAGGTCTTCGTATGAAATGCCTACTGCTTCAGCTTCCTGTGGAACAAGGCTGGTCGGAGTCATTCCAGGAAGCACATTTACCTCTAAGAAGTAAATGTTGTCATCCTTATCAACCATGAAATCGCTTCGCGAATAAGTTCTAAGGTTAAGAGCCTTGTGAACAGTAACTGCCATATCTCCCATTTTTTGGGCAAGCTCAGGAGTAAGCCTTCCTGGGCATATTTCTTCGGTCGCACCGGCTACATATTTGTTGCTGTAGTCATATCCGCCGACCTTTGGAACAATCTCAACAGAAGGAAGTGCCTTATCAAGGAAGACAGCATTTGTAAATTCTCTGCCTTCGATAAATTCTTCTACGAGAATATCATTGCCATAAGTAAGAACTTCCCTAAGGGCAGGCTCAAACTCAGATTCATTTTTAACTATATAAACTCCTATAGAAGAGCCGCCGGTAGGCATTTTAACAACACAAGGCACTGGATTTTCTGAAATTATGGCAGGAATATTTTCTTCACATACATTATGGTAGGAATGTGATGCAGGTGTATTTACACCAAGCGGGCGGACAAGATCTTTTGTGAGCATTTTGTCCATGCCGATTGCTGCACCAAGATATCCTGAACCGGTGTAAGGTATGCCAAGAAGGTCAAATGCAGCCTGAATCCTTCCATCTTCACCATTCATGCCATGAAGTGCAATGAAAACTATATCTGATTTCTTGCAGATTTCAAGAACGCCCTCACCAAAAAGGGATTTATCTTTCAATTTTCGCAATGCGCGGATTTCTTTAAGGTTTGGAGCCTTACCGTCGAATGTAAGTGCCTTAAGTTCAGGCAGATTACTAAATAGCTTTTCAGGATTTTTCTTTATTTCATCTGACATATTTTCAAGCCCCATGAAAAGATCGACAAGGATGGCATTGTGTCCCTTTTTTCTAAGAGCTCCACAGACTTTTGTACCGGAAAGAAATGAAATATTACGTTCGGTAGAAAGACCACCGCATAAAACTACTATATTCATCAGGAAACCTCTCACTTTCAGTTTTGTGTTTTTGTACACATGCTTTCTTATACTACTTTCTTTAAGGCTAATAGTCAAGACAATTTTACAGTTGCAGTCAATTAAAAATGATGCTAAAATAATTGTGTTTTCGCGTAGAGAAAGTGCATTTATCACCATAAGGAGAGAATCAATGAAGTTTTCAGAAATGCCTTACACTCGTCCGGATATAGACGAGACAAAAAAAGAATTTGAAGAGCTTATCAAGGAACTTGATGTAGCTAAAAGCGGGGAAGAAGCATTTGAGGTTCATAAGAAGTTTTACGAGCTTACCGGACATTTACAGACTGCAAGTGAGCTTGTGCTTATACGTCACGACATCAATACTGTTGATGAAAAATATAATGAAGAGAAGAAGTTTTTCGATGAAGCCGGTCCTGTGATACAGAATCTCGAGGTAGAATACCAGAAGAAACTGTATGAATCACCATATCGTGAGTATCTTGAAAAGAAGATAGGGCATGTTGCATTTAAAAATATGGAACTTTCCATGAAGTCTGTAAATGAGAAGATCCTTCCTCTAATGCAGGAAGAAAATAAACTTGTTACAGAGTACAATGACCTGCTAGCTTCAGCGAAGATAGAGTTCGATGGTAAAGAGTGCAATCTTTCTCTTATGAATCCATATCTTCACAGCAATGACAGAAATGTAAGAAAAGCTGCATGGAAGAAATTTACAGAATTTTTTACAAATAATAAAGAACAGTTTGATGAAATTTACGACAAGCTTGTAAAGAACAGGACACAGCAGGGCAAAGAACTGGGATATGAGAATTATTTTCCGTTAGGATATGCACGTATGATGCGTAACTGCTATGGTAGAAGTGAAATTGCCGAATTCAGAAAGCAGGTAAAGCGCGATTTCGTTCCTTTCGTTGAAAAGCTTCATGATAGAAGAAGAGAACGCCTTGGGATAGACCACCTCATGTATTTTGATGAAGGTGTTTATTTTAAAAATGGTAATCCTGCGCCTACAGGTGACTGGAAGCAGATTCTTGAGTCGGGAAGAAAGCTTTATGGAGAACTTTCACCTGAAACACGCGAGTTCATGAATTTTATGTGTGACAACGAACTCTTTGATGTTGAAGGGCGCAAGAATAAGACTACCGGTGGATATATGACCTATATCCCTGATCATAAGTCTCCATTCATCTTTGCTAATTTTAATGGAACCAGTGGAGATGCGGATGTAATTACTCACGAGTGTGGGCATGCTTTCCAAGGCTATCTTACTGCAAACGACCCTATTAGAGAGCACGCTGATATTACGATGGAGACAGCAGAAACTCACTCAATGTCGATGGAATTTTTTACAGAACCATGGATGAAGCTTCTTTTCGGTGACCGTGCAAAGGATTACGTTGATATGCATTTTGAAGATTCTATCATGTTTATTCCTTACGGAACTATGGTCGATGAATTTCAGGATATTATATACGATGACCCTGCACTTTCACCTAAGACCAGAAATGAAGTATGGCGTGATCTTGAAAAGCAGTATAAGCCACATCTTGATTATACAGGCAATAAATATTTTGAAGAGGGCGGCTTCTGGCAGAAGCAGCATCATATTTACGACAATCCGCTCTACTATATTGACTATTGTATTGCAGGAACAGATGCTTTACAGTATAAGATCTGGATGGATGAGGACTTCAAGGGAGCATGGGCATCATACCTTAAGTTCTGCAAGCTTTCTGCATCAGACTTCTTTGATGGTCTTATACAGAGCGCAGGTCTTAAGAATCCTTTTGAAGACGGCTGTCTTAAGTATGTGGCAAATAAGCTTTCAGTTAAATTGAAGTGAAATCCGTCTGGTTCACTGTGAACCAGTATAAATATAAATGAAAAAGACTCTGAACACTAAAACTGTCAGAGTCTTTTTCGCGTATGTTTATATCAAAATCCTATCATCAGCCTATCATGAACTTAAGGTCGTCGTCTACGTTTGTGATGCACAACGTCCTTAAGAAAAATATCATGGAAAGCATGGTTAAAATAGATTGTACAAAATTTAATTGTACTATTGCACACTAAACTGGTTTATGATATAATCTTATATAGTAAACGTCGCCGAGAATTAATGCTGGACAGAGCTTGCTCTATCCGCAATTATTTTCTTCGCTTACTTTAAAATGACACAAGGACCAAAAGTTCAAATCATACGTTTGCGCAATGATCTGAGGGATTTTAAACATCTAGAAACACAAATAAGGAGGCAGTTTATGTATGATATAGTTGTTGTAGGTGCAGGTACAGCAGGGCTTTCAGCAGCAATATATGCTAAAAGAGCAGGTAAGAATGTGCTTGTTCTTGAGGGAGAGTCCTATGGCGGACAAATCATCAATACTCCGGACATTGAAAACTATCCGGGTATAGCACATATTTCAGGCTTTGATTTTGCAACGGGTCTTTATAATCAGGCAACGGCTCTTGGTGCCGAGGTTAAATTTGAAGCTGTACGTGAGATTAAGGCAGAAGGTAAAGAAAAGAAAGTCATAACAGATTCCGGTGAATACGACACCAAAACGATAATACTTGCTACAGGTGCCAAGAACAGAAAGCTTGGAGTAGACGGGGAAAAGGAACTTACAGGGCATGGAGTTTCCTATTGTGCTACCTGCGACGGTATGTTTTATAAAGGCAAGGATGTTGCTGTAGTGGGTGGCGGTAATACTGCACTTGAAGATGCCTCATTTTTAGCCGGATATTGCAATAAAGTCTACATAATCCATAGAAGAGATGAGTTCAGAGGAGATATTAAGGAAGTAGAGCGTCTTAAGGTAAATAAAAATGTTGAATTTGTGATGAACGCTGTTGTTACAGAACTTAAGTCAGAAGATAATAAGCTTTCTGCAATAACAGTTCACGATAAAGTAACAAATGGAGACAGGGAGATTGCAGTAGCAGGTCTTTTTGTGGCAGTAGGTCAGGTTCCTGATAACAACCGTTTCAGTGCCTTTGTCGACCTTGATGAAAAGGGATACATAGTTTCAGATGAGACGCTTACGACCAGAACCCCTGGGGTGTTTACAGCAGGTGACTGCCGCACCAAGAAAGTCAGACAGCTTGTTACTGCGGCTTCGGATGGTGCAGCAGCTGCACTTGCAGCGTTCGACTATATCAACGCAAACTGGTAAAAATATTACGGATTGCAGGTCTTACAAGGAGAGTATCCTTCTTTTATAAGAAGATCACGGGTTGTTTTGGTGGTCTTCTTATTTTTTTCTTTGATCGCATTTATATTTTCGCAATCAGGCAGGTGAAATTTTTTGCTTGATGTGTTAAGTATATATGTTTTCTTTTCTGCATTCTTTTTGCCGCTCTTTGTAGTTCCAGATGATACCTGAACCGATGTACCATCATTTTCAACTGTTTCGGCACCATTGGCAAGGGCAATCTCCATTTCTTTATTATAGTCCGTCTTTAAAGAGGAGCTTCCGTCTGAATAGTCAATTTCAATACCGGGCTGTACATTGAAGCAATAAACGTTGAAATCTACTGATTTCCCTTTATCTTCAAGTGAGTATGCCTGCATCCATACACCGCGACAGACAAGCTCGGAATCCTTGTAAACTGGCTGAACACGGTAAACGACATGCAATTTTCCTTTTTTTATGCAATCGTAGATCTTGTCCTCGTATGGCACCATTCCATCATAATTCATATATCTTGTACCGGTAACAAGATTTACCTTGCTGTTTATTTTGTTTGAAAATGAAGACTTACCGGCTGCGAGCGACTGGGCGATCAAATGACTTCTGTTATAAAGGTAGTTTGACTTGATGACTCCCGTGTATTTGGCAGTTATCCAGCCGGCTGGCTTATACATTCCAATGTCTTCACGTTCACCGAAGTTCATGGTCTCTTTGCCAAGAACTGCCATAATTGTTCCGGGACGTTCATATTTATCAAGAGCCGAGGTTTTGAGCCAGACCTTTTCATAAGTTTTGTAGCGCTTATCAAACTGGGACTTGTTATTATTTACAATTGCACAGGTTTTGCCATTCCACGACAGTTTGAGAAGCTCTGAGGACTTACCTTGAATATACTTATCTGTGCTGGCAGTCTTGTCTGTATTATAGGCGGTCGTTGAAGAGGTGGTTGAAATGGCACTGTCCTTGATAGCACTACTCAGCGCAGAGGGTGTTTTGCCTGTACTGCAGGCAGATATGGACATTGTCAAGACAATGGAAAAAACAAAAGTGAATTTTTTAATGAATCTTTTAAACATAAAGCCTCCTTTGTTTAAGTGCGTTGCAAAGCAAGGCACCATAATACATGCCGAAGTGGTGCGAAATCAGCGTTTATAGTATTCATCCTTATTATACCCCTTGTCAATAAAAAAACAAAATGATAAAATAAGCTGCAACTAAAGCGTACTAACAGATTTGGAGGCTCCATAGATGAACAAGGCCAGTAAAAAAATAAATGCTCATTTGATAGGAATTTTATTAGTTATAGTAGATTCCTTCTGTTTTTCACTGATGTCTCTTTTTGTCAAACTTTCGGGTGATATTCCAACTGTTCAAAAGGCTTTTTTCAGAAACTTTATTGCTCTTATAATAGCAATGATCACGCTTATTCTTTCAAAGGAAGGCTTTAAGATGAAGAAGGGAAGCCTTCCATCGCTCTTAGCGAGGTCTTTCTTCGGCGGTACAGGGATGATACTTAATTTCTGGGCTATAGACCATATAGGCCTTGCTGACGCAAATATCTTGAATAAGATGTCTCCTTTTTTCGCTATTATTGTTTCAATATTTGTATTATCCGAAATCCCGAACTCTTTTGAGGTCATAACTATGATAGTTGCTTTTATCGGAGTAGCCTTTGTTGTAAAGCCTTCGGCGGGGATCGCAAGTCTTCCGGCTTTTGCGGGACTTCTTGGAGGCTTCGGAGCAGGTGTCGCATATACTTTTGTAAGGAAATTAGGTAGAAATGGGGAGCGCGGTCCTCTTATTGTTGCCTTTTTCTCGGCTTTTACATGCTTACTATGCCTTCCTGCTATGATCATCAATTTTCATCCTATGACAGCAGGGCAGCTTTTTTGTCTTGTCGGAGCCGGCACAAGCGCAGGGATAGCCCAGTTTGCAATAACGGCGGCGTATAAATATGCACCGGCGAAGGAAATATCAGTTTTTGACTATTCACAGGTTCTTTTTGCTTCAATATGGGGCATACTTTTCTTTGGGGAGCTTCCGGATGAGCTCTCGTTGGCGGGTTATGTTATAATTGTTGGTACAGCAGTAGTAAAATGGTATTATAACGTACATGTATTGCCTGAAAAGGAAGGTATTGGTAAGTGATAATATTTTGTGATGCTAAAGTTGGCAGATTACTCATGCTTGCGGCACATTTCAACGAGGATAAATGTATATGAGATCGATGTTTGCAGAAGAACTGGTCTTTTACCTTGCTATTTGCATACTTGTTGCTTTTATGTATGTATGGAACACTAATACAGCTATAAGTACAAATATAAAAAACGTATGCAGAAATATATATATTTTTTATATACTTGCGATTATAGTTGAGCTTTTATTATCATGGAGTCAGAATACTCTGCCTTTAGATAACACTTTGAATACTAATATCCTCAAGGTTTTGACTGCAGTTAATACAGTTTCGTATACTATCGGGATACTTTTTTGGTTCAGCTATATTTATATCAGGCTTAAAGTTGGAAAAATATCCGAAATCAAGGCAGCATCCGTTATAGCACTTCCGGCATTTATTTGGGCGGGAGTTGTTATCACTTCCATAGGTACAGGACTGGTATTTTACTTTAAAGATGGTTTGCCTTATGCGGGACCGATATATAAGGTGCATACTATGGTTGATTGTATGTATCTCCTGTCGGGCTTCTTTATTGCATTTAAGAGTTATTTTGACAGTCGTAATGCTGAAGTTGAATGGCGAAATGCCAGTATAGTGATCATATCAAGTGTCCCACTACTTTTATCAGAAATGTTATGGCCTGTATTTGAAGGCACAGCTCTGCCGCTTGTAGCCTTGTTTCTTGCTTATGCCATACTTTATTTTGACAGGGTTGCAGAGTATTCTTCGGTAGATATGGTAACAGGACTCGACTCAAAGGGAATGTTCAAGAGAAAGTGGCGAAACATTCTGAGCAGGCTGCCAAAGGATGCAAAGCCCTATCTTTTTGCTATAAAGATAGATTCTACTTTAAATGAGGATTATTATAATAGTGAGCCTATGGAGCTTGCGATTAAAATAGTGGCGAGTCAGATTAAAACATATCTTGCTACAAGCGAGGGAATGGCATGCTGCTATAAGTCAAATATTTTTCTTCTATATCTGACGGATGCCCTTAATGATCCGAATGAGGTTGCCGCCGCTTTTGAACACATGTTTTACAAAGCTAAAACTTATCATAGTTTTATGAACCCAATAAATCTTTACAGTGGATTTACACCTGTTACCGAGAGAGAGACTTTTGCATCAGCAGTAAAAAATGTGCTTGTATATCTTGATATAGAACGAAAGATCGGGGCATCAAGACAAAGCGAATATCTTCCTGAGGTCTACTCCGAGGGCTTTTACAGGGTGATTAACGGAATCCAGAAATATGATGCGACCAACATGCTGCTTCATGATAATGTTACCGACTTGTATAATCAGGACGGTTTTATGCAATGTTTAAGGAAGTGCATCAATTCCCATAATAAAAATTATGTTTTGGTTCAATATAATATAAAAGGCTTTGGTCTTTTGTCTTCAATTTACAAGGATGATAACGTTCAAAGGATAATATTGCAGGTTGGCGAGTATATACAGGCATTGAGGGAAGAAAAAGAAGGTCTGGTGGCAGCTCATATTCATGAAGACAGGTTTTTGTGTGCATTTACAGCTGAAACGTTTATCAAAGAAGAACAGATTGAAAGAATTTCGGCGTTAGCAAAGGAATTTGAAAAGCAGGGATTTAGCCTTAAGCTGCAGGGCGGCGTGTGTGTTATTGACAATCCTAATGAAAAACTAAATACATATATAGATAAAACAACTATAGCTCTCAGATGTGGTATTAATTATGGTGACGAGATACTTTACTATTATGACGAATCTGTTATGGATAAGATCGTAAATAAAGAAGCTGTAGCCAGAGCATTTCCATTAGCAATAGAAAACCATGAATTTCATATATATCTGCAGCCGCAGGTATTTGCAGATGGCAGACTTGCAGGAGCAGAGGCTCTTGTGCGCTGGATTGATAAAACAGGCAGTGTGATCTCCCCGGCAAATTTTATACCTATACTCGAGGAAAAAGATCTGGTTCATGAACTGGATCATGAAATCTGGCGTCAGGCGGTTGAAACACTGGCGATGTGGAAGAACAACAACCTTACGATATCGGTTAATCTTTCGACGAGGGATATTTTCTACATTGATGTACCTAAATGCATTGAGGAGCTTAGGAAAATATATGATTTTGGCAACAGACTCAAGATAGAGATAACAGAATCATCAATGATCGTTGATATGGAAAGGTTTATCAAGCTTGTCAACACGCTGCATTCAAAGGGTATACAGGTTGAAATAGATGACTTCGGCAGTGGATTTTCTTCGCTTAATATGCTTAAGGATATTCATGCAGATATCCTTAAGATCGATATGAAGTTTCTTTCGGTTACGGATGAAAGAAGCTATACAGTTTTGCGAAATGTTATAAATATGGCGCATGAACTGGATATGAAGGTTATCTGTGAGGGAGTTGAGAGAGAGGATGAAGCAATTGCGTTAAGAGAGATGCACTGCGATATGTTTCAGGGATATTATTATTCTAAGCCGATCTCTCTTGATGAGTTTAATGAGTGCTATAAGAAAGAGATATTGGATGGACAGGAATGATCAGAATGCGTAAATTAAAAAAGATCATAGCAATATGTATGGTTTTGACGGGAGTGACACTTCTCCTAGGTTCCTTTCTTTTAAATTATGTGCAGTATTCAGAAAGGGAGAAACTGACCCAAGCTTTCTATGAGGGGGAAAGACACACACAGCTGCAGGATGTCGCCGATGGCAACACAGGCAGTATAGCGAAGGTCCCTGCGGAGAAGTCTGATCAGCAGTCTATCTCATCCTGCAAGGAGGTAACGGAGAGTGCTGTCAGCATTGCAAAGAAGAAAAGGAAAAATAAGAAGCGTAAACTGGCGGCGGATGTTTTATTTATACTTCGGATACCTAAGATTGATTCCAGTAATCCGGTAAAAGAAGGAGCTACGAAAGAAGCTATGGCAACAGCTCTCGGACATGAGACCACGACAGTTATGCCGGGGACAGTGGGCAATTGTGTTATCGCAGGTCACAGGAATTATTCTTTCGGCAGATATTTCAACCGGTTGAATGAACTTGAAAAAGGTGATGATATTTATATTGACACCAGAGAAACAACCTATCACTATGTTGTCACAGAGGTAAAGACAGTAAGACCTGATCAGGTTGAAATACTTGAAAGTGACGATATAGAGAAGGTGACTCTGTATACCTGCACCCCGATCTACACAGCAACGCATAGATTGGTCGTGGTTGCAGAGAGAGTTGCAGACAGCAATACAAAAATCAAGTGAAAGCTCTTTTTTTATGGTGTTTTATGGTATATAATGATGTCGGAAGTATTTGCCCCGACTTAATGATGCGCAGCATGCACATTTCATGTGATATTTGATACCCCCGTGCATTTATTAACGCTTTCAGCGTTTTAGGCGGGTTATAAATTTTCAGATCATTGCTCAAGCGCACGATTTGAACTTTTGACCCTTGTATCATATAATAGGGGAAGTTGAAACTGTATTTTTGCAGTGACTAAAATGGAGGGAATCATGGATAATAATCAGAA